>NZ_CAKRLH010000043.1 GCF_934359325.1 uncultured Porphyromonas sp. | reverse complement strand
CCCAAAGGGGGGATGGGGGCGGGGGACTCTCGCCAAACTTTTTCCTCTAGTGTTGCACTTCGAAGTTGAACCTAGGGCTGACGCATCTGAGTTTTACTTCGCCCGCCCGCTCCCACATGGACTTATGCGCCAATCCCCCTCCTCTGACACCCCGCCCCTGTCCGATGCCACACTCATCCCCTATGCCGGCGGGTGGCGGATTCCGGCAAGGATCCACGGCGCCTAGGAGTATCGTATCGAGCTGGATAGAGTTCGGTGGATTCTAAACCCGATATTAGTGATCACTAAACCCGGTAATAGTGATGACTAATACCGGGTTTAGTTTGGGGGGCACAGGGCTGACGCATCTGAGCTATACAGTAAACCATCTGATGCTCGTCAGAGAGGCTGATGTCTATAGAGCGGGCATCCTTGCGGATGCAGTTTCGCTGCTAATGGACGAGTCTCAAATGCGTCACCCCTGAAGCTAATCCATACAAACAAAAAGAGTGGCAAAAAAAGATTACCCAGCTTCCGACCAACGCCATCCTGAAGCCATCCGAGCTGACTTCGATCATGCATCAAACCCATTTCCGAGAAGCGTCAACCCTGGGTCGGACAACTTTTTGTGGGGTGACGCCGACTTTGCTATCGAAATAATGGCTACCTTTGTAGTGACTAGCGCAGATACACAAAGCAACAAGCCTATGACAGAAGAGACAATACTGGTAACTGGCGGGACGGGATTCATCGGATCCCACACCACCGTCGAGCTACAGGAAGCCGGTTATGAGGTGGTCATCGTCGACAACCTCTCCAACTCTGACGAGTCGGTCCTTGACGGGATCGAGCGGATAACCGGACGGAGACCGAAATTCTACAAGTCCGACTGCAACGACCTCGAGGCGATGAGACGAGTCTATAAGGAGAATCCTCACATCGCCGGAGTGATCCACTTCGCCGCCAGTAAGGCAGTGGGAGAGTCGGTCGAGAAGCCTCTGCTCTACTACCATAATAATATTGTCTCCCTGATCAATCAGCTCACGCTCATGACGGAGTACGGGACGAGAGGGATCGTCTTCTCCTCCTCCTGTACGGTGTACGGTCAGCCGGAGAAGCTCCCCGTGGACGAGTCGGCACCCTTCATGCCCGCCACCTCGCCCTACGGCAATACGAAGCAGATCAATGAGGAGATCCTCCGAGACACGATCCACTCCGGCGTGTCCTTCAAGGCGATCAGCCTGAGGTACTTCAATCCCATCGGTGCACATCCCACAGCCTACATCGGTGAGGAGCCTCGAGGCATCCCCGCCAACCTTATCCCCTACATCACCCAGGCAGCTGCCGGCATCCGCAAGGAACTGACCGTCTTCGGAGACGACTACCCAACCCCCGATGGCACCTGCATCAGAGACTACATCCACGTCGTGGATCTCGCCAAGGCACATGTTGCTGCGATCGACAGGATGCTCCACCAGGACGGCGAGAGCTACGAGTACTACAATATCGGCACAGGCAAGGGGGAGAGCGTCCTGGAGCTGATCACCGCCTTTGAGCGAGCAACGGGCGTTAAGGTCCCCTACAAGATCGGACCTCGCCGAGAGGGCGATATAGTCGCCGTATGGGCCGACCCCAAGAAGGCCAACGACCTCCTCGGCTGGCAGGCTCAGTCCACGATAGAGGACTCCCTCCGCAGTGCATGGAAGTGGCAGGAGCAGGTCCTCAAGCGGGATCAGAAGTAATAGAAAACTATCTAATAGAAATAATACCACCCCTAACAGTACAATGGACAAGAACGAATTTGGGATTTTCTCCGGGCAAAAGAGTATGAACCTCGCTGAGCAGATCTGCTCCAGCCTGGGGTGTGACCTCGGGAAGTTTAAGTACGAGCGCTTCGCCGACGGCGAGTTCTCCGGCAGCTTCGAGGAGTCGATCCGCGGCAAGGACACCTACATCGTGCAGTCGACCTTTGCCCCGGCCGACAACCTGATGGAGCTGCTCCTTATGGTCGATGCCGCCAAGCGCGCCAGTGCTCACTACATCGCCGCCGTGATCCCCTACTTCGGCTGGGCTCGTCAGGATCGCAAGGATAAGCCACGCGTCTCCATCGGTGCCAAGCTGGTGGCCGACCTCCTACAGGC
Source organism: uncultured Porphyromonas sp. (assembly GCF_934359325.1). Taxonomy (GTDB): domain Bacteria; phylum Bacteroidota; class Bacteroidia; order Bacteroidales; family Porphyromonadaceae; genus Porphyromonas_A. The sequence goes on along the minus strand of NZ_CAKRLH010000043.1, from coordinate 9,210 downwards.
AGCAGGCATCTCTCGCCTGATCACCATGGACCTCCATGCGGACCAGATCCAGGGCTTCTTCAACGTCCCCGTAGACCACCTCTACGCATCCAATATCTTCCTCGACTATATCCGGAAGAATATTGATCTCAAGAACCTTGTCATCGCCACCCCCGATGTCGGCGGCACGAAGCGCGCCAATACCTACGCTCACGCCCTCGGCGTGCCGATGGTGATCTGTCACAAGCTACGCCTCAAGGCCAACGTCGTGGCTGAGATGCGCATCATTGGTGACGTAGAGGATAAGGACGTGCTCCTCGTGGACGACATCGTCGATACCGCCGGCACCATCACCAAGGCTGCCAACCTGATGATGGACCACGGCGCTCGCTCGGTACGTGCCATGTGCTCGCACGCCGTGATGAGTGATCCAGCAACAGAGCGAGTGGAGCAGAGCGCACTCAAGGAGCTGGTGGTTACTGACTCTATCCCCTACACCAAGAAGTGCGACAAGGTGAAGGTTCTCTCCATTGCACCGATGTTCGCCGAGGCGATCCGTCGCGTCGAGACACACGAGTCGATCAGCAGCCTCTATGGTCTCTGATCAGCGGTGACTGACCTTTCCATAAAAAAAGGCACTGAGCTCACCACGGAGTCGATCACTCCGGCTGAGCTCAGTGCCTTCCGTAAGGGGCTGCTACGCTGGTACGATAAGCACGGTAGGGAGCTCCCGTGGCGTGGCACGAGGGATCCCTATCGGATATGGGTCTCTGAGATCATCCTCCAGCAGACGCAGACAGTGCAGGGGTGGGACTACTACCTCCGGTTCGTCGACCGACTACCGGACGTGAAGAGCCTCGCCGAGGTACCGGAGGACGAGCTGATGCTCCTCTGGCAGGGGCTGGGCTACTACTCCAGAGCGCACAATATGCAGCACGCCGCCAGGCAGATCATGGAGGAGCATGGCGGGACCTTCCCTCGAGAGGAGCGGGAAGTGGCAGCGCTCAAGGGCGTAGGTCCCTACACCACCGCAGCGATCATGAGCATCGCCTACGACTACCCGCTCGCCGTCGTGGACGGCAATGTCTACCGCGTCCTGAGCCGCTACCTCGCCTCCGACACGCCGATAGATACCACTCCGGGACAGCGGTACTACCGTACGATGGCAGCACTTTTTCTTGAGGAAAAGCAACCGGGCAGGTACAATCAGGCGATGATGGATCTGGGCGCTATGATCTGCACACCAAAGTCTCCCCTCTGCGACGCTTGCCCCCTCCGTGACAGCTGCCGGTCGAGAGGGACGGAGCTGATCGACCTCCTTCCCGTCAAGGCGCATAGGACGAGAGTGAAGGAGCGATGGATAGACTACTTCCTTCTCCTCCACCGGGGACAGATAGCGATCCGCCGGAGAGACAGCCGGCGCGGGATCTGGAAGGGTCTCTACGAACTACCCAATGAGATCTCCGACAGAGAGCCCACCACCCTACCCACCCCGACACGTGGCTGGGAGATAAGGGAGACGATGCCACTACCGGATCACCGCCTCAGCCACAGGCTCCTCCACCTGAGGGTGCACGTCTGCGGCACGTCGGGAGACGCCAACCCCACCTACCCCGACGGGACAGAGCAGATACCCCTCTCTGACCATGGCACGATCGCTTTCCCAAAGCCCCTCCGCCACTTCCTCGACCACTACTCCGCAGGCAATCGCCTCCTCTAACACCCTACCCCCACAATCTTCTATTATAGCTCCCCCTGCATATTAAGGAGGGGGCTATTAGGTCGCTTCTTATTAAGTCGTCCTCTGGCAGACCGCTCTTTTTATCTGGTAACGACAAAAGCAGCACCAGATCTGATATAGTACATATCTATAAGGATCCAAGCAGAATAAAAAGGACAATCCTCGCTCATATAAAAAATATCCTTATATTTGTACAGTTCATTTACCATCTCTTAGCTTTAGATGCAGATGACTATGCCTATCCACAGCGGTAGATAGACAGAGAGAGAAAAGCATTACTCACTCCACAACATTTGTTTTTATGAAGAAAGTCAATGTTATCGCCGCGGCAGTGGCTGCACTGACTATTGCGGCTCTCCCGCATGTTAAGAGTGCTGCCGCGATCACCCCTGCCCAAGGAAGCAACTTGGGTAAGCAGGTGACGCAAAGTGTAACGATTACGGTCTCCGGACAGGTAGTCGACCAGTCAGGAGAGCCTATCATTGGAGCTACCGTAAGCGTCAAGGAAGTGAAGGGGAAAGGGACAGGCACAGACCTCGACGGGCACTTCACGCTTGAGGGGGTCCCATCTGATGCCACCCTTGTCATCTCCTATGTCGGGATGAAGACGCAGGAGATCCCACTCAATGGACAGTCATCTCTTAAGATTGTCTTACACGACGACTCCGAGCTCTTAGACGAGCTGGTAGTGGTTGGATTTGGCAGTCAGAAGAAGGTAGATCTTACCGGTGCGGTCTCACAAGTCGAGATGTCCAAGGTGCTGGGTGATCGCCCTATCGTTAGTGCCTCAGCAGCCCTCCAGGGAGCAATCCCCGGTCTCTTTGTCTCCGGTGCCTCCGGTCCTGGTCAAGCAAAGAACTTCAACATCCGTGGAGATCTCTCGATCAATGGCGGTAATCCTCTCGTCCTTATCGACAACGTAGAGGGAGACATCAATGCTCTTAACCCCAACGACATCGAGTCTATCTCTGTCCTTAAGGACGCTTCCTCTGCAGCCATATATGGTGCACGAGCCGCCGGTGGTGTGATCCTTGTAACCACAAAGCGACCGAAGAGCGGAACGCGCTTTGAGGCGACCTATAACTTTAGTCAAGGATGGGAGCGCTCTATCTCCAGACCGGTGCAGGCCTCACTCGATGACTACATAGCAGCGTATGAGGAGGCAGGATTTTCTAAGCAGTACTGGGCGGGCAACGGAGACATCACTAAGTGGAAGGAGTATCTCGCACAGTACCGCGCAGGCACACTGGAGGGCGTCCAGGATAATGGTATCTACCGTGATGGGGACAAGGTCTACTACCTCAAGGAGGGTGACGTACTTGGTAACGCGCTCGGGACCGGTGTCCTATCCAATCACAATGTCTCTGTCTCCGGTGCGACAGATAAGCTGAGATTCCGCCTCTCCGGTGGCTATGCACACGATGATGGACCGATGGTGACAGACAAGGATAGCTTCCGTCGCCTCACTCTCTCCTCATTCGTCGCTGCTGATATCAATAGCTGGCTGACCACAGAGGTGAATGTACACTACACGAGCAAGGCCCGCACATCACTTGCGACATCAATACGCGACCCCTTTGCAGTACGACTGATCAACTGGTACCCGGAGGGCTATATGCCTAAGGAGATCATCGGTCAGGACGAGGATCTCATCATAGACACGCCACGCAATACCTACCTCGTCAGTCCTACGCAGATCAACGACGTATCGATCCCTCGCATTCAGTCAAAGGTCATCATCAAGCCACTGAAGAACTGGGACATCAACGTAGAGTACACATTTAGTCGCATTGATACTAAGACAAATGGCTACTCCAATGTCATCAAGTATGCGGACGTGCAGCTGGCAGTCAAGACCGCACCGACAAACCCAACTCGCGATGCTTACTGGATCAATACAAGCATAGAGAAGTATCACGCATTGAATGTCTTCTCTAACTACAAGTTCGATCTAGACAATCATCATATCGGAGTGATGCTCGGATACAACCAAGAGAGCAACTGGTGGGGCGGAGTCAATGCCACGATAGAGGGACAGAGCCTCCCGGCAGTCCCCTCATTCGGTGGTGGTACCGGGACAAAGACACTGTCGGACAACTACTCGGAGTACGCCATCCGAGGTGCATTCGGACGTCTTACCTACAATTATGCAGATCGCTACCTCCTGACGGTCAATGCTCGATACGATGGGAGCTCGAAGTTTCCTAAAGTCAATCGCTTCGGTTTCTTCCCCTCCATCTCCGCCGGATGGCGTGTCGCTGAGGAGTCCTTTATGGAATGGTCGAGGAACTGGCTCGACAACTTTAAGATCCGTGCTTCCTACGGTACGATCGGTAATCAGAACATCGCTCCCTACGGATTTGTCCCCAGTATGAGCATCGGTGAGAGTAATGTCTGGCTGGATCAGAATAAGAAGGTGACTATCATCGGCGCACCGGGACTGGTACGTAATAACTACACGTGGGAGAAGGTCAATACATTTGATGTCGGATTTGATCTAGACGCCTTCAATAGACGACTAAATGTTGCCTTCAGCTGGTATCTACGTACCACGGAAGGGATGCTGGCTCCAGGGGCAGAGATCCCTGCCACCGTCGGCGCAGCTGCTCCGCTACAGAATATTGCCGATATGCAGACGAAGGGATGGGAGATCGGTATCAACTGGCAGGACTATGTCGGAGACTTCTCCTATCGAGTGGGAGTCAATCTCTATGATCACATGTCCGAGATCACGAAGTACAACAACCTCTCCGGGAATCTCAACGCCTACTACGTAGGTCGTAAGATGAACGAGATCTGGGGCTATGTCTCAGACGGACTCTACTCCATCGACGACTTTGACCTCGACAAGGCACGTCAGGACGTATGGCAGCTCAAGGATGGCATCGCATCCATTAACGGTGCGACGGTGAAGCCGGGAGATGCAAAGTTTAAGGACCTGGACGGCAATGGGATCATCAACGGCGGTGCCAATACCCTGTCTGACCCGGGAGATATGAAGATCATCGGGAATAGCACCAATCGCTTCCAGTACGGTGTCAACCTCGGTGCCGGATGGAAGGGTCTTGATCTCTCTGTGATGCTCCAAGGAGTAGGTAAGAGAGATGTCTGGCTCCCCGGAGTTGCGCTCTTCCCCTTTGCTGCCGCCGGTAGCGACGGAGTCTTCTGGCCTGTGTACAGCAATCAGACAGACTACTGGCGCGCCAAGAGCTACGATCCTGCAAGTCCCGACTATATGGTCGCTGCCAATCCGAATGCGAAACTCTTCCGCATCTATGGACAGATGCAGAACTCCGGATCCAGCGCACGGACCAGTACGGGATACCTCCAGAGTGGAGCATATATGCGTGTCAAGAACATCACCCTCTCCTACTCCCTACCCAAGGAGTGGATCAATAAGATCCAACTCTCTCAGATGCGTCTCTACGTCAGCGTCGAGAACCCTGCTACGATCACCTCTCTCCCGAAGGGATATGACCCAGAGAACCTGAAGTGGGCTTATCCATTCTACCGTACGTGGTCTTTTGGAGCTAATATCACCCTTTAATACTTGGGCAGAATTATGAAGAGTATAAATAATAGAATCACAGCATCATTAGTTGCCTTGGCTCTCGCCTTGGTGGGCTGTAATGACAGCTTCCTTGAGAGACTTCCGAAGACTTCGCCCAATGAGACCAACGCATTCCTCACCTACGACAACTATCGCTCATACGTCTATCCTCTGTACGGGATGTTCACAGATGGTCGTATTATGACCAACTTTAGTGGCACTTACTACAATGCCGGTCAGTGGTATAGTGACTACTATGCAGGGATTATGACCTGCCGACCGGCGAGCCAAAATCCCTATGCATTCCAGACCTTCCAGCCCGTCACATCGTCAGGTAACTGGTCCTTTGACTACATCAGAAAGGTCAACGTAATGCTCTCTCACCTCTCTGACGGGTCCCTTAAGCCGGCAGAAGCAGAGCACTGGAGATCGGTGGGATACTTCTTCCACGCCTTCTGGTATATGGAGATGCTCTCCCGCTACGGAGACGTGCCATGGATCAATACTGTCCTCAGCGACCAGTCCGAGGAGGCATACATCCCCCGCACACCACGAAACGAAGTAGCTGACAGCATCGTTATGCGGATGGAGTATGCCATCGAGCACATAGGAAGCTCTGCAAAGGATGGTGACAATGCCCTGACACAAGATGCGATCAAGGCAGCACTAAGCCGATTCCTCCTCAGAGAGGGAACCTGGGGCAAGTACCATGGGACGAACCCCAATTACAAGGTCTATCTCGAGAAGTGTCTCACCCTCTCACAGGAGCTTATGGCAAAGTATCCCTCTCTGCATAAGGGAAGCGGGGTCAATAAGTATCCCGGGGCAGGCTACGACGAGGTGATGACAACAGAGAGCTTAGCAGGTGTTGACGGTATCATTATGTACAAGCAGTACCTCGATGGGATGACTATGCACCGTTTCAGTGACCTGATCCATGTAGAAGCACACCGTGCCGACGCACCACAGCAGACGGTGGATCTCTTCCTGATGAAGAACGGAAAGCCGATCGCCAATGCTACGTCAGGATTTCAGGGCGGAGAAGGGAAAGATCTCTGGGACTACTACGCAGACCGTGATCCTCGACTGATGATCAACTTCGAGCCACCTGCACAGGCAAAGGTGACTGGAACGAATCCCGATCCTGACAACGTGACTACATTTAAGAAGTGGACATTCTGGAAGGCTGGGGAGAAGCTAAATGGTGGATCATTCGTCATCACACCGGAGTACGAGAAGAAGTTTCGCACCTACATCGACTACTTTGGTCCCAATATCAAGTGTGAGGATGGAGATGGAGATGTCTCCCTCGGCTCCAAGCGACTTCCGGGACATAACTGGGGTGGAGCGATGGTACACTCGGCACCGAATATCACCCAGTTTGCTCAGACAGACAACTATATGCGCTGCTGGACGGGATACTTCTTCTGGAAGCACTACACTGCGTGGGAGAATGGTGACAATAACTACAACCAGACCTCCGACAAGCCCATCTTCACCATCGAGGAGGTGCTGCTTAACTGTGCCGAGGCTGCGTGGGAGCTTGGTCGCTTTGATCAGGCGATCGCAGACCGCACCATCAACCTTCTTCGTGACCGTGTCGGCGTAGCTCCGATGACACTGTCCGAGATTGGTCCGGACTTTGACCCCAATCGCGACAAGGGGGACGCCGCTTGGACACGTGGCTACGACGGGAAAACCAATTACGAGGTTGACCCTGTCCTCTGGGAGATCCGTCGTGAGCGTATGGTAGAGCTAATGGGGCAGGGCTTCAGCTTCTACGATATCAAGCGCTGGCACAAGGCTCCCTATTTTGTCAATAGGCAACCCTGCGGTGCCTTCGTGACAGCCAAGGATCTGCCTTACGGTAAGGGTACGTACACGGGACAGTTTGTGGACTATGACGAGATCCAGAGCCAAGGCTACGCACTTCCGAAGCCCAATAGCGAGGGTCGAGGATGGATCTACACCACACCTGGTCCTCTCTCTGTAGGTAAGGGGTGGAAAGACACCTACTATCTTGAGATGGTTCCCCTCCATCAGATCAATATGAATAAGGAGCATATGACTCAGAACCCCGGCTGGGAGAGCGAGTTTGCTTCTTCACAAGAGGAGAAGAATTGATCTAAAGCCCACCACCTGTAACTGAAGAGGGGCGTGTCGTTCAGCGGCACGCCCCTCTCTCTTTCACAAAACAAAGAGAGTGCAGAGAGGAAGAGAAGCTAAAGCCTCATCTCTCTGCACTCTCTAGCTTATTTGGGAGCTATCCCCGACTTACTTGATGTTGGGATTGAGCTCGCTCCACTTATCGACAGAGGGGATGAGACCCATCTTGATGATATTGTCGATCTGATCCTGGAGGTGCTTGTAGGAGGCATCAAGCTCCTTCATCTCCTCCTCGGTGGCGTGCTCGATCGGCTTGATGTGAGCACCGTCACGGTCGAGGACGGTCTCCCAGGCCATCATTACGTGATCGTAGCGATCGTTGGCGACATAGGTGCCGACCGGCCAGCGGAAGGCAGGACCGCCCATGGCGGCACCGATCATCTCGATGGAGAGCTGTGCAGGGCTCTGGAAGGAGGAGCGACCGCGGAGCTTGATAATATTGGCACCGCCCTTGACGACACGCTGGCGGAGCTCAGCCCACTGCTCATCGGTCAGCTTGTCCGTACCGATAAGCTCGGAGAGAGGCTTGCCGTCCACCTTGACGCTGCTGCCGAAGACTGCCATCTGCTCACCGTGCCCACCATAGGTGCGGGCACCGGTCACCTCGTGCTGGAGGACGCCGAAGTGCTTAGCCAGCTCGCTCTGGAGTCGGGTGCTGTCGAGACCGGCAAGCGTGGTCACCTGTGAGGGCTTCAGCCCGGAGTGGAGGAGAGCGATGATACCAGTAATATCGGCGGGGTTGAAAATAATGGTCAGATGCTCCAGGTCGGGGCAGTACTTGCGGATGTTCTCACCCAGCTGCTTAGCGATCTCGCCATTGCCACTGATCAGGTCCTCGCGGGTCATGCCTGCCTTGCGGGGAGCACCGCCGGAGCTGACGATGTACTTGGCACCGGTGAAGGCCTCCTTTACGTCTGTGGTGTAGTGGATATTCATCCCATCGAAACCGCAGTGACGCAGCTCCTCGTAGACACCCTCCAGACCCGGCTCATACACGTCGAAGAGACAGAGGTTTGGGGTGAGACGCATGATGGCAGCGATCTGCGCCATATTGGAGCCGATCATACCGGCAGCTCCTACGATAACCAACTTGTCGTTACTTACGAAATCCATAAATAATCTATTGAAGTGAAACGTGTGACTTGTCTTACTGTTACGTATGCAAATCTAACCAAATACTTAAATATTTCCTCATATCAGCCCAAGTATTTTACGATAACCAGGGCTGACGCATCTGAGTTTTACCTCGCCCGCCCGGTCCCGCAGGGGCTTACCCTCCGGTCCCCCTCCTATGACAACCCGCCCCTGTAGGATGCCGCATTCATCCCCTATGCCGGCGGGAGGCGGATCCCCGGCGCCGGGGAGTATCGTATCGAGATGGATAGAGTTCGGTGAATTCTAAACCCGATATTAGTGATCACTAAACCCGGTAATAGTGATCACTAATACCGGGTTTAGTTTGGGAGTGCAGGGCTGATGCTTAGGCAAGCGGATGGGGGGGCTCTTATCGCTCTCCGATGTGACGACGACCCGCAAGGGGTTGGGACACGAAACAAACTCTCATACATCGATCTTCGCCACTTAGTGGCTCGACCGATGCCTATGGAGCGAGCATCCTTGCGGATGCGGTTACACGGCTGATGGACGAGTCTCAAATGCGTCAGCCCTATACGATAACCTCTCTGACCGCTTGCCATGCGCCATTTCGCTACCTTTGTGTGACCAAGAGAAGAAGAAAGAGATGAAGATTTCGGACAAAATCATCGGCGGCTAC
>NZ_CAKRLH010000042.1 GCF_934359325.1 uncultured Porphyromonas sp. | reverse complement strand
TACCTCGAGATGATCGCCATCGGCGAGCCCGCAGCCAAGGAGGCTGCTGCTAAGCCCGCTGCCTGATCGCACGAGGAGACATACCCCTAATCAATCGCTGAGCCGCAGAGGAGCACCCGCCCCTCTGCGGCTCTCTTTTTACCCCCTTTACCCTAGCTCATATCTGTTACCATTAATAGTTTTTCGCCTGTACCGTAACGGTATCGACACAAGTCCTTCATAGGATCTACACAGACTCTTATCCGGAATGTCACAGGAGGTTAATCGGTAGGTAATAACGCTTTGCCACCTTTGCGGTGGAAAATAATCAAGAAGATATACTCTTACAGTAATGAAGGCTTACCGTATCATACTCCTGGCGATCATGACCTGCAGCACGACTGTAGCGACTGCGATCCCCACTCTCGGAAGCAACCATCTCATCTCCACCCTTACTGAGCCCGAGGGCGAGACCGCCGGAGGCATACTCCACGGCGTCATCACAGACGGCACTACCAAGGAGCCGCTTATGGGTGCCACGATTCGTCTTGAGGGCACCTCCTTGGGTAGCTACACCGACATGGACGGGAAGTTTACCATCACGGGGATCCCTAAGGGAGTCTACACCGTGGTCATCTCCTACGTCTCTTACAAGACTGAGCGGATCCCCAATGCCGTCATAGAGCCGGGGCAGCGTGCCACACTCGACTACACCCTCCACCCAGACGATGAGGTGCTGGAGGAGGTGGTGGTGACGGCGAAGGCCAATCGCGAGTCAGAGAATATGCTTCTCCTCGAGCAGAAGCGCGCCCTCATTGCGATCGAGGCGATCGGCGCCATGGAGCTTGACCGTAAGGGGATCTCCAATGCTGAGGCCGCCGTACAGCAGGTCTCCGGCATCTCCAAGCAGGAGGGGGTGAAGAACGTCTTCGTCCGCGGTCTCGCCGACCGGTACAACAGCACCTACCTCAATGGCTTCCCCATCCCCTCGGATGATCCGGAGTACAAGAATATCTCGCTCGACATCTTCGATACCGATATGATCCAGAATATCGGGGTCAGTAAGGCCTTCAGCTCCACTCGCGGCGGTGACGTGGGTGGTGCAGCGATAGACATCAAGTCCAAGCAGCTGCAGGGTGATCATCTCTTCTCGATCGGCGCCGGCGTGGGTGGCAATGCGACGCTCCTCGGGCTGGACAACTTCTACCGCCAGGACGGGGTCAGCTACTTCGGCTTCGCCAATCGGACCCAGCCGGACCGCAGCCTCTTCCCCGGCTATGGCTCTGAGATCCAGGGCGGCACGGACTACCCCTTCGTCAATAAGCTCCAGCCGGTCAAGGTGCCGGCACCCGTGGATCACAATCTCAACCTCTCCCTTGGCAAGCGGCTCGACCTCGACAGCGTAGTCCTTGACCTCCTGCTCGTGGGACGGCACGAGGTGGGCTACTCCTACTCCAATCGCATCAGCCGCAGCTTCTCCACCGTATTCAATGGCGGGACGACCGGTCTCTGGTACACCAATCAGGAGGGACCGATGTACGACACCGATATCCGCCAGCTCCTCCTCGGCGACGCCTCGATGCGGATCCTCGACAAGCATACTATCCGCTACACCGGGCTCTTCATCCACTCCTCCAAGCAATTTGTCACCACACTTATCGGTCAGCACTCTGAGCACAATCAGGATGGCTCGACGACGCGTCAGCCGGATGGCGACCTGCTTCCCGACGGATCTGAGCCGATGGAGCTCAATCACATCAGCCTCACCCGTCAGCAGAATAACGATAACCGCCTCCTCATCAATCAGCTCGACACCGACTGGCAACTCACGGATGGGCTGACCCTCAACGTCGGCGGTGCAGCCAATATCCTGCAGGCGTACGAGCCGGACCGTCGGCGCCTGTACATGGTCCTGACCGATAAGGGCTGGATCCCGGACTGGTCGATCAGCAATGACCGCTTCTTCTCCCACCTGAGAGAGACTGACTACAACGTCAAGGCCTCTGTGGAGTGGAAGTTTGCCCCCGAGTCTTTCCTCACCCTCGGCTACAAGGGACGGTTTATCGACCATAAGTTTAATTCCATTGCCTACAACCTCCTCACCACGGTCTCTGAGGGACTGGATGCCAAGGGGTACAAGGAGCTGGACTGGGACCGGATCTACAATGCGGAGACACTGCGAAATAGGGATACCAGGGAGACCCCCTTCTCCAATATCATGCTCAATAACGACGAGTGGTATCAGGCGATCAAGCAGACGCATGTCGGCTACCTGGATGCGGTCTGGAAGATGACCGATGCCCTCACCCTGCAGGGCGGGCTACGGGTGGACCTCCTCCGCCAGCGCGTCTCCACGGGGATCAACTCCGACATCCCCACCTCGACCGTCTACGCTGGCACGGACCCCGACAAATACAGCATGAAGCCCTTCGTCCTCCCAAGCTTCAACATCCGCTACGACATCAACGACCAGCACATCCTCCGCTTGAGTGCCTCCAAGAGCTACTCCATGCCGCGCTTCAAGGAGGTCTCCACCTACAAGTACGTCAATATCGACTTCACCAGCTGCGGTTGGTCCAAGGTGCGCTTCTCGGAGCTCTACAACGTCGACCTGAAGTACGACTGGTACTTCTCCCCCTCAGAGCTCTTCACGGTCACTGCCTTCTACAAGCACATCAAGGACCCACTCTCTCGAGTCTTCCTCGCCGGTACCGCCGGCATCCTCCAGTACGCCAATCCGGCCGACAAGGCTGAGGTGGCGGGCGTGGAGCTGGAGCTGAGGAAGGACCTCCTCAATACCTACAGCATCGCTACCGAGCGGCGGCACAAGCTCAGCATGGGCCTCCGCGGCTCCTACCTTTACTCCGATATGATGCTCGACCTGGAGCCCTTCGGCGTGATCAAGAGCGAGCGGACCGAGCTCGAGGGGGCGTCTCCCTGGCTCGCCAATGCCGACCTCACCTACAGCTATTCCAATGCACGTAACAGCTACACGGGGACGATCCTCTTTGACTACTTCAGCGACCGTCTCTACACCTACGGCACTGTGGGGCAGAATGAGAACGGCATCATCGAGAAAGGTATAGCCAAGCTTAACCTCGTCGGTGAGGCCAACCTCGGCAAGCACTTCTCCATTAAGATGAAGCTGAATAACCTCCTCAATAGCCCCATCCGCAAGGTCGAGGTGCCAGGAGAGGTGCTGCAGAAGACCTACGCGGAGTACTACAATGCCCACCCTGAGCTGACTGCTCCTCACGAGCCGGATGCCCCGCAGGTCATCTCCGAGTACCGCAAGGGAGTCAGCTTCAGCATCAGCGTCGGATATAAATTCTAAGCAATAAATAATCACTCATTTTCAAATAGAAAAAGACAATGAAAGCACTTACCAGAAGCATCGCCCTCCTCATGATGGGGATCGCTACGCTCAGCCTTGCCACCTCCTGCAAGGAGGATGACAATAAGAAGCCCGAGGAGAAGAAGGAGCAGGCCTCCCTCAAGGGGAATATCTCCGCCGATCGCACCCTCGACGCTAAGGTCGCTTACACCCTCGATGGCGCACTCTTCGTCAAGAAGGGCGCCACCCTCACCATCCCTGCCGGTACGGTCATCACGTCGGAGACAGGATTTGATAAGTACATCCTCGTGGAGCAGGGTGCCAAGATCAATATCCAGGGTACGGCACAGAGTCCCGTCACCCTCACCGCTAAGGACAAGAAGCCCGGCGCCTGGGGCGGACTGGTCATCAATGGCTACGCTCCCCTCACCTCCAGCCAGAAGAGCGCCAAGACGGAGATCAACTCCGAGTACCCCTATGGTGGTGATAACCCCGCAGACAACTCCGGCTCCATCACATATCTCAAGCTGGAGTACTGCGGTGCACAGAGTAACGACGCTGTGGAGCACAACTCTCTCACCCTCAATGGTGTCGGTAGCGGCACTATGATCTCCAATATCTTCGCCTACATGGGTGCGGATGACGGAGTAGAGTTCTTCGGCGGTGCCGTCAGTGTCGACAACTTCCTCGCTGTCAATATGGATGACGATATGTTTGACGTCACTCAGGGCTGGTGCGGTAAGCTCACCAATGCCTATGGCGTCTGGGAGGATGGTCACGTCAGCACCGAGAAGGATCCTCGCGGCTGTGAGGTGGACGGTAACCACGACGGCAACTACGCCGGCGATAGCCATCAGTCCAATTTCACGATCGAGAATATCACCATCCTCCTCGCCCAGAAGCCCTCTCAGGACAAGGGGCAGTTTGCCAACGACATCTTCAAGATTCGTCGTGGCGCCACCGCTAAGATCATTAATGCCCTCGTCAAGGGTCAGGGTCAGGCGGAGAACTTCATCAACACCACCGACAAGCTCGGCAATGGTACTCTCACCATCACCTACAACAACCAGCTCACCACCCCTCTTATGGGAAAGCTGATCAAGAAGGAGAAGGAGGAAGAGGTGAACGCCACCGAGGACAAGAGTCTCACCGGCTGCGACCCCGCCCTCTTCGCTTGGACGGGATACAAGTTCCCGGACGTCAAGTTTGAGAGCCTCAAGGGCAACGTTGCCAAGGATATGACCCTCGATGCCTCTGTCGCCTATATGCTGGACGGTCCTCTCTTCGTGAAGAAGGGTGCCACCCTCACCATCCCCGCAGGTACGGTGATCACCGCCGGTCAGGGATTTGATAAGTATCTCCTCGTGGAGCAGGGAGCCAAGATCATGGTTAAGGGTACCGCTGAGAAGCCCGTCATCATGACCGGTGTCGAGAAGCGTGCCGGCTCCTGGGGCGGCCTGATTATTAACGGCTACGCACCTCTCACCTCCGGTCAGAAGAGTGCTAACACTGAGATCAATCCGGAGTACCCCTACGGCGGTGACCAGCCTGAGGACAACTCCGGCTCCATCGAGTACCTCGTCCTCGAGTATTGTGGTGCGCAGGATAATGACAACGTGGAGCACAACTCCCTCACCCTCGATGGAGTCGGCAGTGGTACCAAGATTGCCAACGTCTTTGCCTACGCTGGTGCAGACGATGGTGTAGAGCTCTTCGGTGGATCTGTCTCTGTGGAGAATTTCCTTGCTGTCGATATGGATGACGATATGTTTGACGTCACCCAGGGCTGGTGCGGTAAGCTAACCAATGCCTACGGCATCTGGAGAGACGGGCACGTCAGCACCGAGAAGGATCCCCGCGGCTGCGAGGTGGATGGTAACCACGACGGCAACTACCCCGGCGACAGCCACCAGTCCAACTTCGTGATGGAGAACGTCACCATCGAGCTGGCTCAGGCTCCGTCTCAGGACAAGGGGAAGTATGTCAACGACGTCTTCAAGATCCGTCGTGGTGCCACCGCCAAGATCATTAACGCCCTCGTCAAGGGTCAGGGTCAGGCGGAGAACTTCATCAACACCACCGATAAGAAGGGCAATGGTACCCTCACCATCACCTACAACAATCAGCTCACCACACCTGTCTTTGGCAAGATGATCAAGAACGGCGCAGAGAGTGAGGTCAGCGCCACCGAGGACAAGAGCCTCAAGGGTTGTGACGCCGCCCTCTTCGGCTGGACTAAGTATGACTTTGAGAAACACACATACAATCGTAAGTAAGAGAAAAAGGAAAGCAGAAGAATAGGCATAGATCCATTCATACTGTAAGATAAAAGGAGTCCGGAGGTCGTGTCTCGTGAGAGATACGGCCTCCATTTTTATTTCGGCACAGCTCAGGCAGCACGACAGGCGTGGAGAGAGCTGCAAAGATACCACCTCCCCAAGGGACCAAAGTCTCGTACAGTCTCCTCTTGTCTCCTTACTGCAAGAGCCATCTCATTCAGTCATTTCGTACAGCACCAGCACCTCACTCAGTCGAGACCGTTTGAGACGATGGTCTATCGTCAGGGAGGCTCCATTGTGATACTTCACCTATTGTGTCACTATTGCAGAGATCATACCCTTCGGTGTGATGAGGCAGAAACAGTTTGTCTCAAAGGTCGGATCATCCAGACACCACGGCTGGTTCCCTTCCTAATTTCTATCTGCAAAGAAATGCCAACTAAGGTTAGCAATCCGACCGCTCAAAAAGCGAAATCGTGCAAAAAAAAAAAAAAAAACAAGATTCTCATAACAATCGTTACCCTATATGAACATAAAATGTCTAAGATTGCGATAGAGAGGTTGACCAGATAAGTAGTACTTCTACAGGTCAGCTTTTCGCAAGTCAACACCCTGAATGGAACAAATTATCTACAATACAAAACCTACTTAATCGCTTAGCTGATATGAAAAGAAGAATCTACCTCTTCCTCACCATGCTCCTGCTTACGGTGATCTGCGCTACAGCTCAGACTACTACAGCAAGCGGAGTGGTGCTGGATGAATCAAGCCAACCGATCATCGGGGCCACCGTACGAGAAAAGGGCGTCCCCACGAACGGCACAACGACCAATATCGATGGTCGCTTCACGATCAAGGTAAAGAGCGGCGCCACGCTCATCATCACCTACATCGGCTACCACCCCATCGAGATGGCAGCCGCCTCCAAGATGACCATCAAGATGACTCCGGACAGCGAGTTGCTGGACGAGGTGGTGGTCACCGCCATGGGCATCTCCAGGACTAAGAAATCCATCGGCTATGCCGCTCAGGAGGTGAAGGCAGAGGATCTGCAGAAGGCACGCGTCACAGATGTCAATAACGCCCTCGTGGGTAAGGTGTCCGGTCTGCGCTTCCTCGGTGGTTCGGGCTCCAACTTCGATGCCGGTACGATCGTCCTGAGAGGTACCAACTCTCTCTACAACCCCGCCGGTGCCGAGCCGATCTATGTGATCGACGGTGTCATCACTAATAAGAATGCCCTCAATATGGACGATGTGGAGAGCATCAATGTCCTCAAGGGACCGGCAGCCACCTCTCTCTACGGCTCTCAGGGCGGTAACGGTGCGATCATCATCACCACCAAGAGTGCCAAGCCGGGACAGTCTGTCGTCTCCATCAGCCACACGATCCTCTGGGAGGATCCGTACCTCCACGCCAAGGTGCAGAAGCTCTATGGCGGTGGCTACGGATATGACAACGACGAGATGCCGATCTTCCACTGGGAGGACGGGATGGATCCCGGACTGAAGCCTCTGGACGGACAGCGCTACTACGACTACGGAGACGATGCATCGTGGGGACCAAAGTTTGACGGAAAGCCCTACATCCCTTACTATGCGTGGGATCCCACAGACCCAAGGTATGGTCAGACAGCTCCGTGGGAGTTTGGGATGAACCTGAAGGAGCTCTACCGGACTGGAGTCTCCAATACGACCAACGTCGCCTTCTCCAAGTCCGGACAGGGATACAACACCCGCATCTCCTTCACTAACGTACAGCGTCAAGGCGTCAACCTCAACTCCGACGCCGTCCGGCGGCACATCAGCGTGAGGTCTGACTTCGACGTGAGCGAGAGACTGCACGTCGGTCTCGACTGGAAGTACACCTTCCGCCGGAATCACAACGTCACCGCCGAGGAGTACGGATCCTTCGGATCATTCCTCCAGGAGTTCCTCCAGTGGGGTAATACGAATGTCAAGATGAGCGACCTCAAGGCCTACGACATCCGTCCCGACGGGACATTCCCGACATGGAACATCAACGGACCCGGTGACCTCACTCCCGCCTTCCACGATAACCCCTACTCACTGATGAAGTACCACAATGACTACACGGACTTCCAGTGGAATGTATTTAGCTTCAACGCCGACTACAAGATCCTGAAGCAACTCTCTGTGGGGACGCATATCTACGGCAACCTGCGTACCATGCTTGATGAGCATATGATGCCGTATAACTTCAATGGTCAGACACCCGAGTACCAGCAACAGCAAAATAGGACCATCGACCTCACGGGACAGATCTACGCCAAGTACAGTGACCGCTACTTTGACGATCGCCTAACCCTGGACGCCATGATCTTCGGCGAGTACAGAGATCAGAGGTATGATCGCTTGATCGGCGGGACGACTGATGGTCTGATCCTTGATAAGTTCTGGAACATCGATGCCTCGGTCGGAAAGTTTTATGCGTCCAACCTCAAGAATAACTGGCGCACCGAGAGTGTCTTCGGTACGGCAACCATCGGCTTTGACGACACCTATTACCTCGACCTCAACCTCCGCAACGACTGGTCCTCGACCCTACATCCGGATCACAACAGCTTCCTCTACGGCGGCGCCAGCGGATCGATCCTGCTGAGCAGCCTGATCAAGACCGACTGGCTCAATTACTGGAAGCTCCGCGCCTCCGTAGCACAGGTGGGATCCACGATGGACGCCTACGGTATCTACCCGATCATGGTTACGGGTGACAAGTATGGTCAGACGGTCACGATGCGGCAAAATCGTCAGCTCTTCAATCCGGAGATTAAGCCGACCATCTCCTCCTCGTATGAGGTGGGGACGGAGTTCCGTCTCTTAAAGGGACGACTCTATGGAGACCTCAATCTCTACCGAAAAGACTCGAAGAATCAGATCCTTAATCAGATGGTGACCCCGGAGAGCGGATTCACCACCCGGAAGATCAATACCGGTCTGATCCGCAACCAGGGAGTTGAGTTTAGCCTTGGCTTTGTCCCCGTCCAGACTAAGGACTTCATCTGGGATGTTAATTTCAATATCTCCAAGAATCAGAACACCCTAGTCGAGCTGCTCGCCAACGATCAGGATGACGACAGCTACCGGATCACATGGTACGGCTTCAGCACAAAAATCTACTCCTATGCCCAGGAGGGTCGCCCGATCGGTATCATCAGGGGTACAGACTTTGACCACAATGACAATGGACAGCTGATCCTAAAGAAACGTCAGGACGGTAGCTACATCCCCTCCGTAAGTACAAAGGATGACCAGAAGGAGCTCGGCATCGCCCAGCCGGACTTTACAGGCGGTCTCTCCACGTCACTCACCTACAAGAATCTCACCCTCAGTGCCTCGATGGACTTCTCCGTGGGAGGTAAGCTCGCCTCCACCACCAATATGTGGATGGCAGGCTCCGGAATAGGCGACTTCACTGCTGCCACCAATGACCGGGGGAAGAACGTCCGCGACCCGCTCGAGGAGGGCGGAGGCTACCACCTCACCGGTGTAGATACCGATGGTAAGCCGGTAGACACCTACATAGACGGACGTTTCTACTACGAGACTATCCTCCCGCTTATGTGGGGACAGTCCGTCTATGATGCCACCTACGTAAAGCTCCGCGAGATCTCTCTCGCCTATCGCTTCGATAAGGCACTCCTAAGTAAGCTGGGCATTGGTCTGACCGATGCATCCATCTCCTTCGTTGCCCAAAATCCGTGGCTCATCTACTCTGCCGTGCCCAATATTGACCCATCGGAGACGGTTGGCGCATTTGGAAACTTCCTTGAGACCGGTCAGGCCGTATCGACCCGCTCCTTCGGTGCCACGGTATCTCTCACCTTCTAAAATCACAAGCAAGATATGAAACGACATATACTATACAGTCTGGCGCTGGGTATCGTACTGACGGCTCTTGCGGGCTGCGGTAAGTTTGGAGACATCAATCGAGACCCCAACAACCCCTCCAACAACGACACCCGCTATCTCCTCCTGAGGGCTGAGCAGGGCGTCACCGGAGCAGTATTCTCCGAGAGCTCGCTCGCCCCGTCGACGAATCTCTACAACCCCTGGGCACAGTTTTACCCTCAGTACTTCGGTGAGGGGAAAAACATACAGTACACTGCCCTCAATATCAACAACGGGTCTGCAAGCAACTACTACACCATCTTCCTCCGCAATCTGAAGGTCATCATCGATGCCAATAACGACAAGGAGCAGGCAAGCTCTGCCTTCGTCAGCAAGTTGGGTCCCAATAAGGATCAGATAGCCATCTGCAAGACCCTCAAGGCTTACTATATGATGACCATCACGGACATCTATGGGATGATGCCCTATACGGAGATGATCAAGGGCGAGGAGGGCAATTTCACCCCGAAGTTTGACTCCATGGAGGAGATCTACACCGGTCTCGACAAGGAGCTCCAGGAAGCCTATGCTACAATGTCCGACCGAAAGACGATCGACCCGACCTTTGACATCATCTACGGCGGAGACATGTCGAAGTGGAAGAAGCTCAATGCCTCCCTCCGGATGTGTCTTGCGATCAAGCTCTCCGACGTCGCTCCCGACAGCGGAAAAGCACGCTTTGCAGCAGCCTACCGCGATGGTGCCATGACCGAGAATGGGGATAATATGGTCTACCCCTATCTGCCGGAGAATAGCAACGCCAACCCTGTCTATGTCAATTACTTCATCGACAGACGAGTCGACTTCTACCCCACCAGCACTCTGGTCAATGCCTTCCTCGACCTTAAGGACGGGCGCGTGCTCGCCTACGCGAAGCCGAACTTAGACAACAAAAATAATCCAATCACCGGTGCCCCGTGGGGCTACGACAAGCAGGAGATGGGGAACTTCAAGCAGGAGAACCCACTCTCCCTCCTCGCAGACAACCTGACGAAGCAGGACTACCACCTGGTGCTGATCTCTGCCGCCAAGGTGAAGCTGATGTGTGCAGAGGCAGCTCTCAGAGGGTGGATCTCTGCTGATCCTGAGGCACTCTACGAGGAGGCTATCCGACTCTCATTTGAGGAGAAGAATGTTGCCGGCATCGCTGAGAGCCTCCGGCTACAGGAGGCAGGTGACGGCACAGTCTTGGACGCTGTCCAGAGTGTCAATCACCTCCTGCTCTCCGCTGACGAGTATCTCGCTCAGCCTCAGGTGAAGCTCTCAGGCTCCACAGAGGAGAAGATCAAGCAGGTGGCCTATCAGAGGTGGCTCAATGGCTTTATGCAGCACGGTGTGGAGGCATGGAGCGACTGGCGCCGACTCGGTGTGCCTGAGCTGAAGGTCGGTGGCTATGCTGAGCAAAGCGGCATCACCCACATCCCCTACCGCAGGGTCCTCTCTACCGACGACTGGGATCAGAATCGCGACAATTACAACGCCATGGTCTCTGCTCAGGGCGAGAACTCCATTGACACCCGCATCTGGTGGGACGTCAAGTAATACCTACATAGGTACGCTCTTATGAGTGCTTCACTGTACTTACTAAGACATTAGAACTCGTACCGATTTTCCTTTTCACCATGGTGTGACAGGTGCTGTGCAGTACCTGTCACACCTTTTTTTTGTCGGTACTAGTTCGCCGAGTACTCGTACTTCACGACAGAGACCACCCCGGGAGATAAGAGATGACCAATCCGGGCTCACGTATTTGTGGGGTATACAGCAAGTGTGGGGCGGCCGGGGCAGTCGGCGAAAAGTGGTACCTTTGTGACCTATATAATATAAGGTATACAGATCATGAGTCAGGATAATAGTCA
>NZ_CAKRLH010000041.1 GCF_934359325.1 uncultured Porphyromonas sp. | reverse complement strand
AAGCGAGGCGTCAAGAGATAATCGAATAAATCTTAGATTTGTATGTCCACTACCACCAATAGCTCCACGAAGGTCATGAGACAGCCCGGGAGTCAGATCCCCATAGCCGACAAGATCCTCTCGACCCACCAGTCGAGCCGGGAGGAGGATCTCACGCCGATCATCGAGGTTCGCGATCTCTCCGTTTCCTACACACCGGAGAAGCGGGCGATCAAGAGCATCAATTGCTCCTTCTACGAGCATCTCGTCACCGCCGTCATGGGACCCAGTGGATGCGGCAAGAGTACCCTCCTCAGGGCGATCAATCGCATGCACGACCTCTACCCCGAGATCCGTACCGAGGGGCAGATCCTCCTCCACGACCGCGACCTGATGCAGATAAGCCCCATGGAGGCGAGGCGAATGGTGGGGATGGTCTTCCAGCGACCTAACCCCTTCCCCACCATGTCCATCGCGGAGAATGTCCTCGCCGGGTATAAGCTCAATGGCATCCACCTCTCTAAGGAAGAGCGTGAGGAAGTGGTCCAGACCTCCCTCGAGAGCGTTGGACTCTGGGAGGAAGTAAAGGATGTGACAAACCAGAGAGGCTCCTTCCTCTCGGGCGGACAGCAGCAGAGGCTCTGCATCGCGCGCGCCCTCGCTCTTCGGCCCGAGGTGCTGCTGATGGACGAGCCCACCTCAGCCCTAGACCCTATATCCACCAATACCATCGAGGAGCTGATCCTCGAGCTGAAGGAGCACTACAGCATCATCATCGTGACACACAATATGGGTCAGGCGGCTCGCATCTCCGACAAGTCCGCCTTTATGTACCTCGGCGAGCTGATCGAGTACGACGACACGCAGAAGATGTTCACCACCCCGAGCGACAAGCGCACGGAGGACTACCTCACCGGAGTATTTAGCTAAGCACCACACACCATGAGTACCAGTATCATCAAGGACCGAAAGCTCGAGATCGTCCACAGCCAGTACGAGCTTATCTCTAAGGTCACCCTCCTCCAGTTGGCTATCCTGCGGAAGCTCTTTGCCGGCCCCTTCGACGAGGAGCTCTTCGAGGAGGCGGACACCAATGAGCACGTCATCGACCGACTCGAGATCCGCATCCGCGAGGAGGTGGCGTACACCATCTACATGTTTGCCCCCAAGGCGGAGGACCTCCGGCGCATCATCGCCTACCCCGACCTCACCACTAATCTGGAGCGCGTCGGCGATATGGTGATGAATGGCGTCTATATCGCCCGCGATCTCGACTTCACCTCCGACTTCATGCACGAGTACGCCCGGCGACTGCTGCAGATGCTCGACGACACGACCGAGATGATCCGGTCGGCGATCATCTCCTTCTCCACCATGGACACCGAGGTGGCGCATCAGGTGATTGATGCGGACGACAATATCGACCGGCAGCAGCGCGAGATCATCCGGCTGATCACCGCCGAGGGCGCCGACCGGGTGCACAGCGAGGCGGAGATCCTCGCCCTCCTGCAGATCCACACTGTCGCGCATAATCTCGAGCGCATCGGCGACTCCGCCACCAACCTCGCCGAGTCGACCATCTATCTGGTCGAGGGAACCGACGTACGACACGAGTTTGAGGAGTGATGAAGAAAGACGAAAGCCCCTTCCCCCAGACCGACAGCCCGGCACGGATCCTCATCGTCGATGACGAGGACGACATCTGCGAGATCGTCGCCTTTCACCTCGAGCGAATAGGTCTCCGGACCACCTCCGCATCGAGTGCTGAGGAGGCGCTTCGGCTCATGCAGGCACAGGACGATCCCCACTACTTCAGCCTCATCGTCCTCGACGTGATGATGGAGGGAATGTCCGGCTTTGAGATGGCGGAGGAGCTCCGCAGCGAGGGCAGAGAGATCCCCATCATCTTCCTCACCGCCAAGAGCGCCGAGGAAGATCTCCTCCACGGCTTCACCGTCGGCGGGGACGACTACCTCACCAAGCCCTTCTCCGTCAAAGAGCTTGTTGCCCGCGTCAGGAGCGTCCTCCACCGCACCACAGCTATAGACCATGAGCCGGTCGAGAGCGACCGGATCGAGGTGGGACCGCTCGTCATCGACGAGACCGCCATGACCGTCTCCGACGGCAGCCACCACTTCGACGTTACCAAGACGGAGTACGACCTCCTGCGGATGCTCGCCGCCGCCCCGGGACGGACCTTTACCCGACAGGAGATCCTCGACCGCGTCTGGAGCCGTGAGAGCTTAGTCCTTGACCGAACGGTGGACGTGCATATCGCCCGACTCCGGAAGAAGCTCGGCAAGTACGGCACCATGCTCTACAATCGTGTCGGCTTCGGCTACGGTCTCCGGCCGATGACCATGGATGAGATCAATGCCGAGAGCGAAGGTGATAGCGAAGGTGATGCTGCTGAGGAGCAGCGATCCAGGCGATAACGACACACCATGAGCGGCTCCACATCCCTCACCTCGAAGAGAAGCTACGGGCTCCACTTCATCCTCACTCTCCTCTGTCTCGCCCTCACCCTCCTCTGCTGGAGCAAGTACAGAGATGCCCGCGACGAGGAGCAGCAGTACCTCAGGGAGAGCAGCACCACCCTCGCCACCTACGCTGATCTCATAGCGCAGAGCCACGACAGCCTCCCCCTCGACGACCTCTTCTCTCTCCTCCCCGACGACATCGAGGCGGAGCTGATAGACCCCGCTCTCCGCGTCTCCGCCGCCACCGACTCCACAAGCATGGGTACGCAGCGCTCCCTCTCCGAGGACCCCGAGCTGAGGCTCGCCTACTACAATCACAGCGGCGACCACCTCATACCCGTCGAGAGCGACACCGCCGACGGACAGCTCCACTACGCCCTCTACTGTGACGGACACTACATCCACCTGACCCGACCCTACCGAGAGCAGCCGGCGACCGACCGCAAGACGCTCTGGCTTGCCTTACTCCTCCCCTCCCTCCTGATCCTCCTCGGCATGCTGGTCGGCACCTTCGTCAGCCTCCGAGCCACCGACCGCTCCGTCAGCGGGCTGCGACGGCTCACCGGTGCCCTCCGTCGTGGAGAACACCCGGAGGGCACCCTCTTTGCTGACGACGATCTCGGCGCCCTCGGCGAGGAGCTGCGACGGCTCTTCGGAGAGAGCGAGGCAAAGGTGCAGCGGACAGAGGAGATGCGGCAGCACCTGATCGCCCTCTTTGACCTCTCCAAGATCGGCATCGCCCTCTTCGACAGCAATGGGACGACCCTCTTCGCAAATACCCACTTCATCCAGTTTGCCAGCATGATCTCCTCTCGGGCGCTACCGCTCGAGAGCCTGTCCGAACTACTGACCGAGGAGAGCATGCAGCCGATCGGCGACTTCATCACCTCCGCACCCGGAGGCGAGGAGCGAAGCCGCAGCGCGATGATCCCCTCGGGGAGCCACATCTTTGAGGTCAAAGCCTTCCGCTCCGCAGCCGAGACCTTTGACCTCACGATCGAGGACGTCACCGTATCGGTCCAGACGGCGCAGCTCAAGCGCGAGATGACCAGCAACATCACCCACGAGATCCGTACGCCGCTCACCTCCATACGAGGCTACCTGGAGACACTGCGCTACAGCGACCTCTCGCCGGAGCAGCAGGCTGCCTTTACCGACAAGGCCTACCGCCAGGCAGAGCGGCTCAGCGCAATGATGGACGATATACGCCTCATCAGCCAGATGGACGAGCGCGAGGCCGAGGAGTACCGGATGGAGGAGCTCGACCTCGGTCTCGTCGTCGAGGAGGCGCGCATCGCCTTCGCCGACCGCATAGAGCAGAGTGGAGATCGCTTCGTCAATGAGATCCCCGACGGACTCACCATCCACGCTAATAATTCCCTCATCCACTCCGTCTTCCAGAACCTCATCGAGAACTCCCTCCGCTACGCCGGTGAAGGGGTCACCCTCTGCTTCTCCTGCTACCACCGGGACGACGAGTACGTCTACCTCTCCTACTACGACACCGGGCGAGGGGTACCTGAGGAGAAGCTGGGGCGCATCTTCGAGCGCTTCTACCGCATCGACTCCGGACGTACGCGGGACAGAGGCGGATCCGGTCTGGGGCTCAGCATTGTGCGAAATGCGATCCGTCTCCACGGCGGGCAGATCCAGGCACGGCGACACAGCCCCGAGGGCGGCCTCGAGTTCCTATTTACCCTCCATAAGTAACCCATCCCACCCGGGCATCACACAGCGCTCTCGTCATCAGCCGACTACAGATCGTCCACTCTGATACCGATCATAGATTTCACGTATACCGGTAGTTCGGTGAAGTCTAAACCCGGTATTAGTGATCACTAAACCCGGTAATAGTGAACACTAATACCGGGTTTAGTTTTGGGGCGCAGACCTGATGCCTCAACCGGTATGAGTGAACTCTATGTTCGGCAATAGTCTAGCCCTCCATTTCTCCTCACTCCCCCACATCAGCAAACCCCATTTCCCTACCCGCCCCCGTCTCGGCACATCAAAATGCGAATTAGCCGCTTGTTCACTAAGGATATACAAAAAGTGGTACCTTTGTCACCTAAACATAGTTTCAATCTAATTGCCAAAGAATATGGCCAAGAAAATCAAGGCAATCACCCCCCGGTCAGAGAACTACTCCCAATGGTACAACGACATCGTACTCAAGGCTGACCTGGCGGAGAACGCTGCCGTCCGCGGCTGTATGGTCATCAAGCCATACGGCTTTGCTATCTGGGAGCGGATGAAAGAGCTCCTCGACAAGTCATTTAAGGAGACCGGCGTCAGCAACGCCTATTTCCCTCTCCTGATTCCCAAGTCCTTCCTCAGCCGCGAGGCAGAGCACGTCAAGGGCTTCGCCAAGGAGTGCGCCGTGGTGACCCACTACCGGCTTAAGGCTACAGAGGATGAGTCCGCTGTCGTCGTGGACCCCGAGGCTAAGCTCGACGAGGAGCTGATCATCCGCCCCACCTCTGAAACGGTGATCTGGAATACGTACAAGAACTGGATCCACTCCTGGCGCGACCTCCCATTGCTCTGCAACCAGTGGTGCAACGTCATGCGCTGGGAGATGCGCACCCGACTCTTCCTCCGCACGAGCGAGTTCCTCTGGCAGGAAGGTCACACCGCCCATGCCACCGAGGAGGAGGCACAGGAGCGAGCTCGGCAGATGCTGAGGGTGTATGCCGACTTTGCCGAGAAGAAGATGGCGATGCCGGTCATCCGCGGCGTGAAGACGCCTACCGAGCGCTTTGCCGGCGCTATCGACACATATACCATTGAGGCGATGATGCAGGATGGCAAGGCGCTGCAGAGCGGTACGTCACACTTCTTGGGGCAAAACTTTGCCAAGGCCTTTGATGTCACCTTTGCCGACAAGGATGGCGAGGAGAAGCTGGTATGGGCCACCTCGTGGGGCGTATCGACCCGACTGATGGGCGCCCTCATCATGACTCACTCAGATGACAATGGTCTGGTACTGCCTCCCGCACTGGCTCCGATCGATGTGGTGATCATACCGATCTACAAGAGTGACGAGGAGCGTGCGCAGATCTCCGAGCTGGTGGAGCCGCTCATCAAGGAGCTTCGCGATCACGACATCAAGGTGAAGTACGACGATGCGGACAATAAGAAGCCGGGATGGAAATTCTCTGAGTATGAGATGAAGGGTGTACCGGTTCGCCTTGCCCTCGGACCGCGCGACGTCGAGGAGGGGACGATCGAGGTGATGCGCCGGGATACGCTGGAGAAGGAGACCGTGCCCTACGAGGGCATCGGCAAGCGTGTCGAGGAGCTGCTGGACCAGATCCAGGAGAACCTCTACCAGAGGGCGCTGGACTTCCGCACCGCGCACACCTACAGCTGCGACGACTGGGACGACTTTTGCGAGAAGGTCGAGGCCGGTGGCTTCGTCATGGCTCACTGGGACGGGACAGCCGAGACAGAGGCGCGGATCAAGGAGCTAACCAAGGCGACGATCCGCTGCATCCCACTTGGGCAGCCTGACGAACCCGGTAAGGATATCCTCACCGGAAAGCCCTCAGAGCGCCGGGTGCTCTTTGCCTGCTCCTACTGATTTGGTTCGATGAGCCTCAGTGGAGTCCTTATCATTATCGCCGTGGTGCTGGTTATCCTGCTCCTCGGCGATCTTGTTTTACGTAAAGCGAGACGCAATTCCCACATAAGCAACAGCAAGCCTGTCATCACAATGTCGACTCACTCTATCGACTACAAGGATCTGCTCCGACAGTTACAGCCACCCACAGTGCCGCCGGATGAGCTTGCGGAGCTGAGAGCAAGGGATCCTGAGCTCTACCCGCGCTATCTGATCCTCGACCTCCAGACCACGGGACTCTCCATCGAGCCGGGGAGGGAGGATCGCATCGTACAGGCTGCCTGGCTCGGGCTGGACGACCGGTATCGAGAGCTGTGTCACGGCGTGGCGCTTGTGGACCAGCCGGATGCGGGGAGCGAAGAGGCCATGAGGGTCCATCACCTCGACACGCACACCCTTCGGATCATGGGGAAGAGCGAGGAGGAGCTCATGGAGACCCTTTTGCCCCTGATCAAGCACTCCTCCGTGATCGTGTGCCACAATGTCCGCTTCGACATGAGCATCCTGCTTGCTGCCCTACGGAGGCTTCACCCGACTGCAGAGTACTGGCTCAAGCATAAGGAAGCGATCTGCACCATGGTGCTCAGTGCCGCACTCGATCCGCACTGGAGACACCACTACCGATCGCTCAAGGCGCTGACCAATGAGTACACCGGGATCAGTCCGGACGACATGGAGGTGCTGGACATCGTCGGCTGGCGAAATGTCTGTCTCACTCGGATCTGTCTCGCACAGCTTCGGCTTCGCCATCCCGATGAGACCGAGCCGGGAGATCTGCCTCTGGTGGAGGACTACCTGGACCGGCGAGTGGGCGCCTAAGAATCAACAGGGTCTATTAGGACTATTTACAACGACAGAATTAGTTGTATACCAGAAAAAAGGTATATTTGTACAGAAGATAGAGGAGATACTTCCTCTCTCGACAATAGCTAAACCAAGGACTTAATAAGACAGAAAACAGTAATTATGAGCAGCAATAACAACTCTGGCGTGAAGTTTATGCTTGGTCTCCTCGTGGGATCAGCTGTGGGCGCCGCCATTGCCTACCTCTCTGATGAGGGTCGTCGCAACCACCTGATTGATGACGTATCTGACACCGCAGATAAGGTGAAGAGCAACGTCAAGGACGCTTACTACGAGAGCCGTATCCGTGCCCGTAAGGCAGGACGCGATCTCTCTCGCTATGTGGATGATATCAAGGGCGATGCCGAGGACATTTACTCTACCGTCAAGGACTCCGCCTCTCAGCTGGGCAATAAGGTGAAGGACTCCGCTCAGAAGGTCGCAGACCTGACCGACGAGGAGCTCGAAGACCTGAAGGCTGAGGCCAAGGAGCAGAAGGATAAGCTTACCGAGGAGGCCCAGAAAAAGGTCAACAAGGACTAACCCCCTTGCTGCTTAGAGCCACTTATCTTCAGATGGGATGGTCGAAGTATCCTCCAGAGGGTTCTTCGCTGTCCCATTTGTCTTTTATCTCGTAAAGAATAAACCTTACTTGAAGGTATATATATGGCAAAGACAGTCAAGCAAATCATTGATGAAGTTAAGTCTGATGCTCTCACACTCTTGGATGCCAAGCGCGAGCTGATGAAGCTCCAGGCAATCGAGAAGGGCGTCCCTGCCGGAGTGAGAGGTGTCTACTACCTGATCATGGCGGTCATCGGGCTGACGGCGCTCTTTTTCCTCCAGGTGGTCATTGCCCTTCTTTTTGCCATGATCTTTGCCTCCGACCTCTGGGGCGCCTACGAGACGGTCTCCTCCATGGCAGCAGGATTTGGCTGCCTGGTAGGGTTGTTTCTGCTGATCGAGCTCATTCTCTTACTCCTCCGCAAGTCGATCATCGGTGCAGTGGAGGAGAAGATCATAACCAAGCAGCTGGACCAGCTGGAGGAGCAGGAGCATGAGGAGGCAGGCGAGGCTCGTCGCGAGACCGCTACGGTCACGATGGTGGCCGACGTTACCGATGTCCACGGCGAGTCTGTGATCCCCGGCACCGAGAGGGAGGATCACCCTGTCGTGGAGGTGCATCAGTATAGAGAGGAGGATGACCTCCGGGACCAGTAACCACCTATCACTCACAGATAGAGAGACGACACTATGAGCACCAAAGCATACAAGCCGGACTACAAGAGCCGACTGGAGGCACAGAAGCACCGACTGGAGAGCCGATCGGAGGAGAGTAAGATGAGGATACTCAATAACGTCGACTATCTCCGTACCGATGGAGTCGAAGTAGCCAAGGGAGAGGCTCTGAGGGCACTCGCCGACAAGAGTCCTATGACAGCTAAGCTATTAGGCTCCGCACTCGGCATCAAAGCTCCCGCCGCCACTCCACGCACTCGTATCATCCGCATGGATCCCGACGGGGAGGGGCAGTTACATGAGCCCAGTCGCCTCGTGGATCTTCGGAAGGACCAGGAGAGCGACAAGCTCTCCATCATGGATAAGATCAAGGACTCATCCTGGTCCTCACTGCTCCAGGAGGTGGTCCTCCCCACCGGACTGGCCGTGGGCAGCAGCCTCCTACTTGCCGGCACTCTGAGAGGAGCCGGGAGCGGTCTGCGTGGCATAGCTAAGGGGATCTTCAAAGGAATAGGAAAAGGCCTTTTCAAACGCTAAAAGGGACGACAAACCGATTTTTTTAATTATATTTGTCCATCGAAAGATGGATGATTGCGGATCACACCGCAGTCACTTACATATAGACACCAGTAACTGAATTTACATAACAGACAATCACTATGATCAAAGTAGCTATTAACGGCTTTGGCCGTATCGGTCGCTGTGCCTTCCGCGCAGCTCAGAAGCACGACAACATCGAGATCGTTGCCATCAATGACCTCCTGGACGTCGACTACCTCGCTTACATGCTGAAGTACGACACCATGCACGGTAGGTTTGACGGTGAGGTGGACTGCGATAAGGAGAAGAACCTCCTGATCGTAAATGGCAAGAAGATCCGCTGCACCCAGGAGACCGATGCTGCTAACTGCAAGTGGGACGAGGTCGGCGCCGAGTACGTACTCGAGTGCACCGGCTTCTACCTCACCAAGGAGAAGAGTGACGCTCACCTCAGAGGTGGTGCTAAGTATGTCATCATGAGCGCTCCCTCCAAGGACGACACCCCCATGTTCGTTATGGGCGTGAATAACAAGACCTACGAGAAGGGCACCAAGATCGTCTCCAACGCCAGCTGCACCACCAACTGCCTCGCACCCCTCGCTAAGGTGCTGCACGACAACTTTGGCATCAAGGACGGTCTCATGACCACCGTACACTCCACCACTGCTACCCAGAAGACCGTCGATGGTCCCTCTAAGAAGGACTGGCGTGGTGGTCGTGCTGCCGCCGGCAACATCATCCCCTCCTCTACCGGTGCTGCTAAGGCTGTAGGTAAGGTAATCCCCTCTCTCAATGGCAAGCTGACCGGTATGTCTCTCCGCGTGCCTACTCTGGACGTCTCTGTCGTTGACCTGACCGTCAACCTCGAGAAGCCCGCCACCTACGAGGAGATCTGCAAGGCTATGAAGGAGGCCAGCGAGGGCGAGATGAAGGGCATCCTCGCCTACACTGATGAGGCTGTCGTTTCTTCCGACTTCCTCGGCGACACCCACACCTCCATCTTCGACGCCACCGCAGGTATTGCTCTTACCGACACCTTCGTAAAGGTACTCTCCTGGTACGACAACGAGATCGGTTACTCCAATAAGCTCATCGAGCTCTGCGAGTACATGGCTAAGGTGAATGCCTAAGTAACCAGATCACACAAGCTACTCCCCCACCCGGAGGAGTAGAGATCAAAAGGGGCTGTGTTGACTTCGGTCGACACAGCCCCTTTACTTTTTCCCACTCCGAGCAATAGCTCCTCCTACTCTCCACTAAGGAGCGAGAGTATGGTTCTACTCAGATTTGCCCGAGCCACTTCCGGTCTCATCGCCACCTCCGGCGGAGTCCCGGACGGATTGATACAGGCGACACGATCGAAGCCGGCGGCAAGCAACTTATCCTTCGCCCCGATCCGACCGGCCACGAGCCAGGTAGGCACTCCGGCGGAGCGGGCACGTCTCATGATGCCGTAGGGCAACTTCCCCATCAGCGTCTGCTCATCAGCACTCCCCTCACCGGTGATCACACAGTCGGCACTGCAGATGAGGTCATCAAAGTGCAGGTACTCCAGAAGCAGGTCGATACCCGACCGGCACTCCGCTCCGAGGAATTGCATAAAGGCGTAGCCCAGTCCGCCCGCCGCTCCTGCACCCGGCTCTCGACTGCGATCGTAGCCAAGGTGATCAGCTGCTTCAGCTGCCAACTCTCGCATCCTCCCCTCGATCTCCGAGACCATTGCAGGGGTCGCACCCTTCTGTGGAGCAAAGACGCGAGCCGCACCGTGAGGGCCACAGAGCGGATTGGTCACATCACTCGCCAGGACGAAGTGACAGTCGCTCAGTGCTTCACCGAGCTCCTCCCACTCCACCCCGAGAGCATCAGCCAGCGCCCGCAGCATATCCACACCACCGTCGCAGGTGGCGGTACCTCCCAGTCCCACGATAAATCGTCGACAACCTCGCCGGTAGGCATCGGTGATCATCTCTCCCACCCCATACGAGGAGGCCACGAGCGGATTACGCCGATCGGGCGGGACAAGGTGGAGCCCCACGGCCTGAGCTGACTCGATGAGAGCCACCCCCTCCCTCGTGACACCGTAGGAGGCAGTGATCGGACTCCCCAGCGGATCCCTCACCCGGAGAGCCAGCCGATCTCCTCCCATCACCTCAAGGAACGCATCCAGCATTCCCTCCCCGCCGTCCGAGACAGGGATTGAGACCACCTCGGCGCAAGGATCGTAGCAGCTGATCGTCTTAGCGACTACCGCCTCTGCCACCGGCGAAGTAAGGCACCCCTTGAAGGAGTCTATGACTAAGAGATATCTTCTCATGGCGAGCACAATATAGCGAGAAAGTCTTGTCCTGAAAAAGCCGGTGCCGACATACGGCAGTATCGAATCAGAGTCTTCGACCTCACGTCATTCACCTAATCACCGACGAGGAGGCCAATGTATTGGTTATCGGCGAGAAGCAAGCCGTAACTTCTATTATCGGGTTTAGTGTTATCTATTACCGGGTTTAGTGTCGACTAATACCGGTAATAGTGATCACTAATACCGGGTTTAGTCTGAGGGCAGATCCCTCCGCCTAGGTTCAACTTCGAAGTGCAACACTAGAGGAAAAAGTTTGGCGAGAGTCCTCCGCCCCCATCCCCCCTTTGGGGGTGGAGGGGGACTCTCGCGTCGACCAGACTCACCTCTTCGATCCCCCCAAATGA
>NZ_CAKRLH010000040.1 GCF_934359325.1 uncultured Porphyromonas sp. | reverse complement strand
TGTGGGTTTTTGGCTAAATTTATCCCATCATTTAATACAGAATAGACACACACACTTACCATGACTCAACCTCATCCCGCCGAACTGTATGTCGATCACGACATCAAGCTCGATGATGATAATTATGTAGACCGCGATGAGAGCTGGATGTACTTCAATCACCGCATTCTCCTCGAGGCTCAGCGGGAGGATATCCCTCTCCTGGAGCGGGTCCACTTCCTCGGTATTTACTCAAATAACTTGGACGAATTTTTCCGTGTCCGAGTCGCCTCGATCCAGCGCAATATCGAGGACGATGACAGCGGGTCCGGCAAGGTCAAGCGGAGCAAGAAGCTGCTCGCCACGATCTACCGGCTCAATGAGGACTACAAGCAGGAGGTGGATCGGACCTTTCGCCGACTGATGAAGGCGCTCTGGGAGGAGCATATCCACGTGGTCGATGAGACGATGCTGACGCCGGAGCAGGAGCATCAGGTCTTCGACATCTACGCCCGGAAGCTCAGCTCGATGATCAATCCGCTCTTCCTCGACCGGATCCCCGACCCTCAGGAGCAGCTCGATGAGAGCAATTACCTTGCTGTGGATCTGAAGCGGATCGATGATGGGAAGGAGGAGCGGAGCGACATCGCCGTGATCCGGATGCCACAGTCGGGGGAGGATCGCTTCGTCCGCCTCCCGGATGATCCGGAGGGAAATAAGTGCGTCATGTTTATCGATGACGTGATCAGGTACAACCTTAAGAATATCTTCGGAGGGCTGCCCTACAACAGCTACGAGGCCTATTCCTTCAAGTTTACCAAGGATGCCGACGAGGATCTGGTGGAGGACAACTCCTCCCTCGGTCTCCTACAGCAGGTATCCCGCGGACTGAGGAAACGGAGCCTCGGGGAGACGCTGCGCGTGGTCTATGACCGAAAGATGCCAAAGCAGATCCGGCAGATGCTCTTTGAGAGTGCCGAACTGGATAAGAACGATGCCCGCGTCGCCGGATCGAGGTACCATAACACACGTGATCTGATGGACTTCCCCGACTGCGGGAGGACCGACCTCCTCTACACCCCCTGGACCCCGATTATCGGGCGGCATGCGGACTTTGAGACTGGGATGCTCGACACGATCCGACGTAAGGATCAGTGGCTCCACTTCCCCTACCACAGCTTCGACACTTTTGTCCGGGTACTTCAGGAGGCGGCGATCAGCGAGGACGTGCAGGAGATCAAGGCAACGATCTACCGTGTGCCCAAGCACTCCTCGGTCGTCAAGGCTCTGGTGGCTGCGGCACGTAATGGTAAGAAGGTGACCTGTGTGATCGAGCTGCTGGCGAGATTTAACGAGGAGAGTAACATCTCCTTTGCCCAGAAGATGCGGGACGCCGGCGTGCGGGTGCTCTTTGGCCCAGGGTACCTCAAGATCCATAGCAAGCTGGCGCTCATCAAGACGAAGAGGGGCAGCATCGCCTGCATCGGTACCGGCAATATGCATGAGGGAAATGCCAAGACCTACACCGACTTCATGATGATGACGGCTCGGCGGGGGTTAGTGAGTGACGTGGAGCGGGTCTTTGACTTCATCGAGCAGCCTTACCTGACGACCCGATTTAGGGAGCTGATGGTATCACCCAACTCGATGCGCAGCCGCTTCATCCGACTGATCGACACAGAGATCCGGAATGCGGAGCAGGGACTGCCCGCCTATATCCATGTCAAGGTGAATCACATCGTCGACGAGGAGATCGTCGAGCGGCTCTACCGAGCATCGCAGGCCGGGGTGGAGGTGCGGCTGCTGGTGCGCGGCAATTGCTCCCTCGTGCCGGGGATCAAGGGGGTGAGCGATCATATATTTGTAAATGCGATCATCGACCGCTACCTGGAGCACTCGCGGATCTTCATCTTCTGCAATGGTGGAAAGCCGAAGTACTTCCTTGGCTCCGCCGACTGGATGAGTCGAAACCTGGACCGGCGGGTCGAGGTGGTGACCCCCGTCTACGACCCAGACCTGAAGCGTGAGCTGGAGCTGGTGGTCGACTATGGGCTGCGTGATGTCTCTCAGGGACACTTTGTCAATGAGCAGGGTCGTCGACCCCGCCGCTATGTGGAGGATAAGCCGTGGTTCCGCAGTCAGGAGGCGCTCTACCGGCACTATTTAGAGGAGATATAAAGACTATGTTTAAGAAAAAGCACTACGCCGCCATCGACATCGGATCCAATGCGGTCCGCCTGCTCATCAAGTGTCTCACCGATGACCCGGAGCAGCCGCTCTCTAAGGTGCAGCTCCTCCGGGTACCCCTTCGACTCGGTGAGGATGCCTTTGTGAAGGGTAAGATCTCCAAGGGAAAGGTCAAGGATCTTGTCCGCCTGATGCTCGCCTACAAGTACCTCATGCAGATCTACGAGGTGTCTCACTATCGGATCTGCGCCACGTCGGCGATGCGCGATGCGTCCAATGCTGCCAAGGTGGTCGACGAGGTCGAGGAGGAGACCGGGCTGCAGATCGAAGTGATCTCCGGTGAAGAGGAGGCTCGTCTCGTGGGACACAGCCGGGTGCGCCAGCTGGTACGGGACGAAGAGACCTACTACGTTATGGTCGATGTAGGGGGTGGTTCGACCGAGGTATCGATCCTAAGGGGGAGCCAAAAGGTGGACTCTCGCTCCTTCAATATCGGTACCGTGCGGCTGCTGAGTGGTCTGGTACGGAAGTCGGAACTGGAGGAGTACCATGCCTTCCTCGACTCGATCCATGAGCGCTGCGGAGACCTGGAGATCTTCGGTACCGGTGGAAATATCAATCGGCTTGCCAAGATCAATGGCACGCAGACCCCGTGGGGCAAGGAGATCACTACCCCTGAGCTCCACGAGATCTACGACATACTCGAGGGAATGGATCTCGACGAGCGGATGTCGAAGTATGGGATGAAGCCTGACCGCGCCGACGTGATCATCCCGGCGGCTCGCATCTTCATCGCTGCCGCCGACCGCCTCGGGACGACGAAGATTATGGTCCCCAAGCTGGGTCTCGCCGATAGCATCATCGACCGCCTCTACGAGGAGGACGAGGAGTAGGGGGCGTGAGTGAGGAGAGGATACGCTCGCTGAGGTATGGCGATCGGCCTGCCCTATGGGTGCTGGTCGCTTGTCTCATCGGGTGGCTCTTCGCCTACCATCACCTCTTGCTCTATGGTGGGCTGGCGCTAGGGCTCCTGACCGTTGGCGCTTTTCTGCTTTCCCGGAGGCGAGGGTGGGAGCTGGATCGCTTCTTCCTCCTTCTACCACTCCTCGTGATCGCCTATGGGGTCTATGCCGATCAGCGATTCCGATCGCTTAGGGCAATGCCCCGTGCGGTGACGGTCCAGGATGCTTCGGTGAGAGTCAATTATCCTGTCGCCTCCTCGGCTGAGAGCGCCATCCGGTATGATGCAGTCCTACTCGTGGAGGAGGGGAAGGAGATCCCCTTCCTCCTTACTCTGCCCGGAGAGTCAGCGGAGCTCTATGGGGTGATGCTGCGGGGTGACCTCGACCTGGTCGCACTTCTCGGCGACACGCTGCCCGGCTCCTACGGACGATACCTCCTCGGGGAGGGGTATGTGGCGCAGGGGTACGGACAGAGCCTGGAGACTGCCGGACGTGCCCGGACTATCCGATGTAGGCTGATGGAGGGACGGCATCGGCTGATCAGCCGCTTCGATGCCGCAGTCGGTAATCGGCTCTCGGGGGAGGATAAGGGGCTGATCTACGCGCTCTGTCTCGGTGAGCGACTTCATCTGCCTCGGTCGGTGAAGTCCGACTTCACCTCCTCCGGCGTGGCACACGTGCTGGCGGTGAGCGGGTATCACCTCGGGATCGTCTTTGGTCTGCTGAGTGGGCTTCTGGGACTTCTCCTTCCCGCCTATCGTCACAGGAGGCTGCGCTACCTGCTGATCCTCCTTGGGCTACTCCTCTACACGCTGCTGACCGGCGCCTCGACCGCAACGGTGCGCGCCTTTATCATGAGCGGCATCTACCTCCTCGCAAAGCTCCTTGGACGACGAGCAGACCCGGTGCAGGTGCTGTCGCTGACGCTCCTCTTCTTCCTCTTCCTCAGTCCCCTCTCGATCCTCAGTGTCGGTCTGCTCCTCAGTGTCAGCGCTGTCTGGGGACTGATGAGCTTCATGCCCATCCTACTCCGGCTGGTCAGCCCCTCACTCAGGTCGCTCCGCTTCGTCTGGAATAGCCTCGCAGCCTGCATCTCTGCTCAGATAGGCGTGCTGCCCTTTCTCTTCCTCTTCTTCGGTAGGGCGGCAGGGAGTATGCTCTGGAGTGCCGTCCCTGTGGTGGCACTGAGTGGTCTGCTGATCCCGGTGGGGCTGGTGGCGCTTGCACTCCCCTCGATGCCGGGTCTCCCCTGGCTGCTAAGCCTCCTCTCCGAAGCGATGCGGGCGGTGACGGAGACCTTCGGCACGCCGGCGCTGAGCCTCACGGTGACGATGCAGTACGACCTCGTCCTCGCCGTCCTCTACTACGCCATCGTCCTCACTGCCCGCGAGCTCTTCGTCCGACTCTACAACCGTCGAATGCCCTCAGTCTGCGGGTGATATCCCTTTTTGCATTACCTTTGTATACCTTTTAGAAAAAGATATGAATATGAGCAAGCGAAAGCAACTGCTGATCCCGATGATCAGCCTCCTTACTCTCCTGCTGACCGGATTCTCCTCCTGCATCCGCCCCGAGGCACCCAATGCGGAGGCGGACATCCTCTCCGTCGAGGTGGAGGGGATCACCCCGAGGGAGAAGCCCCTCATCACCAATACCGCCATCAAGATCGAGGCGGAGCCGTGGGTTGACCGCACCGCCGTGGCGCTAAGCTTTACCCTCACGCCCGGCGCCACCATCTCCCCGGCGAGTGGCAGCAAGCAGGACTTTACCCGGCCCGTCACCTATACCGTCACCTCGGAGGACAAGCAGTGGACGAAGGAGTACACCGTCACCATCGCCTCCTCTCGCCCCGCCCCGGGACACTTTGACTTCGAGAAGGTGAAGGTAGAAAATGATGGAGTCGGCAACTACCACATCTTCGAGTTCTCGTCAGACTCGTATTGGGCGTCCCCCAACAGCAGTTATTCCTACGTTATACAAAGTCCTTCCCTGGGTGTGGATCCCAAGAGCCCCTTGTCCTATCCTGTAGCGCAGATTTCCGAGGGATACAAGGGAAGTTGCGCCCGCTTGAGCACACTCTCCACGGGCGAGGTAGGTCTTGCATTCAGTTCGCCAAAGGCTGCCGGGACACTATTCCTCGGGGTATTTGACTCTAGGGCGGCTATGTTTAACCATCTGAAGGGGACTAAGTTTGGCATCCCGGAGACCCGACGGCCGCTTATGCTGACGGGATACTACAAGTACAAGTCGGGCGACAAACTGACCGATGAGAACTCCAAGGAGATTGCGGGCAAGAGGGATCTCCCGGCGCTCTATGCCGTCTTCTTCGAGACCGACGAGGAGACCGCTTACCTCGACGGGACCAATGTCCTCACCTCGCCCAATATCGTCCTTACCGCTCAGCTCAAGGATCCAAAAGAGAGCGATGAGTGGATCCACTTTGAGCTCCCCTTCGAGCCCGTGGAGGGCAAGAGCATCGACCCGGCTAAGCTGAAGGATGGTGGATACAAGTTCACGATCGTGATGACATCCAGCAAAGAGGGGGCTAAGTTTGAGGGTGCAATAGGCAGTACCCTGTTTGTCGATGAGATCGATGTTTACTACGAATAAGCCGTGCCACATCATGAAACAAATCTTACTATCTCTCCTCTGCCTCCTCTCGCTCACTGCCACTGCGCAGGAGGCTCGCGACAAGAATATCCTCGCCGCCCTACGCCATGGGTGGAATTTTGAGCTCCGTGCCGGACTCTCCATGGGTGGCACCGCCCCCATCCCCATGCCCCGGGAGATCCGCGGCGTGGAGAAGTACAATCCCAAGCTCAACGTCCATGTGGAGGGACAGGCGTCCAAGTGGTTTGACCCGCACTGGGGACTGGTGATGGGACTCCGCATGGAGCAGAAGGGGATGGTCACCGGTGCCCGGGTAAAGAATTACCACACCTCGCTCCTCCTCGGTGAGGGCGCTGAGGTGTCGGGCAACTGGACCGGATACGTCGAGAGCAACTACGCAGCCTCCTCCATCGTCCTCCCCATCAGTGCCGCCTATAAGGTCAATGATCACGGCAAGCTACAGGCGGGCCTCTATGCCGGCTACCGATTCGATGGCAGCTTCACCGGACACGTCACCGACGGGCACTTCCGCATGGGATCGCCCATCGGTGAGCGGGTCGACTTCCCCGAGGACAAGCAGGCGACCTACGACTTCTCCGGTGAGCTGAGTCGCTTCGAGGCGGGTATGCAGGTGGGCGGCAGCTGGCGCGCTTACCGCCACTTCCTCGTCTACGGTGAGCTGAGGGCCTCCTTCACTCCGATCTTCCCCGGATCTTTCGCCACCCTGACGACCAAGCTCTACCCGATCTACGTCAGCACCGGCTTCAGCTACCTCTTCTGAGTGACCAGACTCCATAAGAATGGGGTGCCACCGGTGAGGTGGCACCCCATTCTTATGGAGTCAAGTGCTGACCCGATCCGAGGATGGGTCAGTGCAGCGTCCGCCCCTTGCGGTACTGGAAGTAGTAGCCGAGGGAAGCGATCGTGAAGTAGAGCGCTGTCAGGACCCAGAGAGCCCGACACTGGTGGAGGATATCGTACAGCGAGGCACCCGTACCCAGCAGGGCGATGTATCCTTGGACCGCATGGGTACTGGGGACGAGGTAGGCAACGGATTTCCATAGCCAGGGGATATTCTGCCACGGCCAGACCACGCCGGTGAGGAAGAAGAAGACCAGCGACAGCGGGACGATGTAGATCAGTACCACCTCCCGCCTCTTGAAGAGGAAGGAGAGCCCGATGGACATAAAGATCACCGAGAGCAGATAGGGGACGATAAAGATCAGCATCCTCAGCGGCGTCGTCAGGATCGGTATCCTTAGACAGTAGGGCACGATACAGAGCACCCAGATACTGAGGAGGAAGTAGAGCACGAAGTAGATCACACTCTTATTGATCACCATCCGCATCGGCCCATGGATCGTCGACGGTATGAGGTAGTGCGTGTCGTTGCTCTCCCTCGCAGTGGCCGCCAGCATACAGATCCCCAGGATCAGCGTCTGCTGAAGGATCAGGATCAGGATGGGCGGCATGAGGAAGGTTCCTATGCCTGCGACAGGATTGTAGTATCCCTTGCCGTCCTGATAGACCGGACGTACCTCTATGTCCGTCAGTGCCTTAGTCGGCTTCCCTGCCCGCTCCGCATGGATCTCACCGCCCATCTGGAGGGCGTTATTATTGAGTGCCACCATATAGTTCTTATAGTACAGCAGCACATTGCCGAGGCTCATCAGCTCCACTTGGACCTGATCCGCACCCCGGTAGAGATCGGCCTGGAAGTTCTTTGGGATCCTGGCGTAGCCGTAGGCGTCGCGATCCATGATCATCTGCTCCGCCTGCTCTATCGTGGGGACGACCGCCACCACTTCCACCTCCTGCGAGGCGTCCACACGACGGATGTACTCGCGGGAGAGAGAGCTGTTATCCTCATCCACCACGACCAGCTTCGACTCCTCCACTACCTCGGTATTGTAGAAGGCGGCGTAGAGGAAGGGGTAGATGATCGGGACGAAAAAGAAGAATAGCAGCACCCCGGCATCCCCCTTGATCGCATCGATCTCGGTTCGCCATATCGCCTTTGTATCAGCCCTGAGGAGAGAGAGTCTCCTCCGCCACTTGTTATCGGACATAAGACACTTCTAAGAGCTCACGCTTGAGGTTATGACTGCACAGCAACGGCAGCAGGACAAAGGCTGCCAGCCCCAGGTAATAGGGGATGCTGAGCGAGAGAGGGAACCCGTTAAGCGACTGATCAGTATAGATCATATAGTAGTACCTCATCGGGAAGAGGTAGGAAAGGGTGACGAAGGGGGAGTACATCGCATCGATCGGGAAGGAGAATCCTACGATGGAGAAGGTAAGTACCCCGAAGAGACTTGCCAGACTCACTCCCAGTCTCAGGATCGGCACAAGGGTGATGAAGAAGACCCCGACTGCCTCCGCTGCCACGATCAGCAGGAGCAGTGCCAGGAGCATAGGCCCCCAGCCGTTAGCAAGGGGGAAGCCGCAGAAGGTGTAGAGCATCGCCAGACAGGCGCACCCCACCACAAACCAGATCAGCGTATGGACTGCCAGCTTGCCGGCGAGGGCGACATGCATACTTCCTCCCGCGGTCTCTAGCCACTCCTCGGCCGACTTCGCCTTGATCTCCACGCCGACAGCGTAGGCAGTCACCTGCATGATCAGCAGCTGGATGATCCCGAGGATGAGGATGTTGCTGAGGTAGACGGAGTAATTGAGCCACTTATTCCCCTTGATCTGATCCTTGACGACGATCGGCATCACGTTGGTCATGATCTCCGTCTCCGTCTTGCCCATCAGGGTCCCCATCTGGAGCCCCACAGCGCCATTTGCCATCTCGCTGATCATGCGGAGGTTCTTATAGCTAAGGTTTCCGCCGATGATCGAGTGGTAATTGAGGTAATAATTGATGGTGGGCTGCTTGCCGGAGGAGACCTTGTCGGTAAATCCCCGGGGGATGACGAGGATGCCGAAGGCCTCATTTTGCTGCATCAGCTCACGTGCCTCGGTGAAGCTTGCCGTCCTCAGCACCACATGACTCTCGGAGAAGCCGTCAAGATTATCCACCAGTCGCCGTGTATTGGACGTATTGTCCAGATCCACGACAGCGATCGGCAGATCGCCCGGCAGT
This sequence comes from uncultured Porphyromonas sp., assembly GCF_934359325.1. GTDB lineage: Bacteria > Bacteroidota > Bacteroidia > Bacteroidales > Porphyromonadaceae > Porphyromonas_A. The sequence goes on along the minus strand of NZ_CAKRLH010000040.1, from coordinate 2,627 downwards.
CCCTCACCCATAAGGGTAAGGAGGAAGACGGCAAAGAACACCGGCACCACGATCATCCCCGCATAGTAGATAGAGTGAGTGGAGACCAGTCTCCACTCGCGCTGCACCACCTTCAGGAAAGGAGAGGATGTATTCACGGGACGACGCTTCACTTCAGACTACTCCTGTCGATGACGACACTCATCCCCGGCTCCAGATCCTCTATCTTATCGAGGAGCTCCGCCTTTACTTCAAAGGTGCGGAAGTCTATCTGCCCGGTCGGCTTTTTTGCCTTACGGACGGAGTAGATACCCATGTCCTTGAGATGAACCACCCTCAGGAGACACTCCTCGTTACCCAGGGCAGGGATCACCCCCTTGAGCGTCGTACCGCGGCGGATGCCGGAGAGACGATCCTCGCTGAGGGCAAAGACGACATAGCATGAGGTGGGATCGGCGACATTCATCACCGGGGAGCCGGTGCCGACCAGCTCGCCCACATGGGGCACGATGTCAGTGACACGCCCGTCGAGGGGCGAAGTGAGGGTACCCTCGCTGACGTAGAGGTCCACCTCCTTGAGCGTCGCATCCATATTGCTGACCAGCCCCTCCGTGGTACCGGTGCGGTCGGAGAGCGCTCCACGCTTGGCGAGGTCGTAGCGACTCTTGGCAGCCGCCTCGGCCGCTTCGGCAGACCTCACGAGAGCGCGTGCCTGATCGTACTTCTGAGCAGAGACGACACCTTCCTTGTAGAGGTTCTCCACGCGCTGGAAGCTCGACTGAGCCACCTCGCGAGTCACCTTGGCGCTCTGCCACATCTGGAGGGCAGCCTGCTGTACCTCTGCGGGACCGCCCCCGGCGAGGGAGCGATTGAGCGCCATGGCAGAGGCGCGCATGGCCTCCGCCTGCTCCCGCTTGGCATAGACCTCAGGGGAGTAGATGCGGACCAGGGTATCCCCCTTCTTGACCATCTGTCCCTCCTCCACGAGATACTCGGAGATACGACCCGGCACCTTACCTGAGATACGTATCTCATCCACCTCTACGTGACCGATCACCTCCGACTCCCGGGGGGAGAAGAAGACGAATCCTGCCAGTGCCACGAGGGCGATCACAACGAGGGTGGTGACGATAGTTATCACCATCTTATGTCTCAGCTCCTTGGAGAGGGAGCTCTTTTCTTCTGTCTGTTGCATTATCCTTGTTACTTATCTGGTAAATCGTGCAGTAGGGACGTAGTGTTTGATCTTGCTCTCACTCGACTTCAGGGCGATGGCAGCGTCGATATAGCTGTCGTAAGCTACCGACCAGGAGGTCTGAGCCTCGGTGAGGACAAGTAGAGGGATCACCCCCTCACGGTACCCCAGCTGAGCCTGTCTGAGGGTCTCGTCGGCACTGGAGAGACTGAGCTTTGCGGCGGAGAGCTGCTTATAGGCTTCTTGATTGTTCAGCAGGAGCTGATGGATCTGGAGATTGATCTTCTCGCGAGCGTCGGTCAGCTGCCTCTGCTTGATCCCTCGCTCGGCGGCGGCACCCTTCCTCTTGGTGATCCCGGTGTAGATGTCCGTGAGGGGGATCTGAAGTCCTACTGCCACATGCCAGCTCCCACCATACTCATCCTGCATCCCGGCAAAGAGATTGGGGTTAATGGTGGTATAGCCACCCAGCAGGACCACCTTGGGGAGCGCATCCGCCAGCTCCACCCTCTCCTTGGCGGCGAAGATCTTATCTGCCGTCTCGAGGGCACGCACCTCGGGTCGCGCATCGATGCCACCGCTGATCTCCTGCTCAGAGAGGAGGATCGGCGTGTCGATCGCCTCGTTGCGGGCAGTATCCAGCGTCACCTCATCAGCCAGACGGTAGTCACTCTCCAGCCCGAGACCGCACTTCTGCGCCAGGAGCATCTTGGAGAGCGAGAGCCCGTTCTCCACCTTGAGCCGCAGCTGATTGGCATCGCTCTGCTTGACCCGTATGGAGAGTGCATCCGCCTCGGTGGCGACGCCCTCCTTGACTGCCAGATCCACATTTGCCACCGCCTCATCAAGGAGAGCGGTGAGCCTGGTCGCCAGCTCCAGCTTACTCGACAGAGTGACCACCTGCCAGTAGGTGTCCTCCACGCTCAGCTCGAGCTCTCGCTCTTTCGTCTCCATCATGATCCCCGCCAGATCTACCGCCGAGGAGGCCATCTTGTAGCCGTTGATGATCTTGCCTCCCATAAAGATCGGCTGAACGAAGGAGACGGTGCCGACCCTGGTATTACCGAGGTCGATGGCGGTCTTGTTCTTGATCTTCTCCGGCAGGTACTGCCCCAGCCCGTGGAGCGCATGATCCCAGTCGATCGGCTGCAGGGGATCCTCGATGTGGGAGTAGGCTGCTCCCAGTGATACCTTGGGGAAGAAGTTGACCCCCACCTCGCCCTTCTTGGCCTTGGCCATATCGATCTTCAGCTCCTCAGCCTTGATCAATTCGTTACTGGCGGTAGCCATTTGGATACACTCCTCCAGTGAGTAGACCTGCTCCTGTGCATACGCTGGAGTCAGGAGGAGAGCGGCGAGTAGCGGAGCCGTCAGACTCTCCAGGACACGTTTCAGATTTCTCATACTTTCATTACATCTCTAACCACATCTTCCCCACCGACAATACCTGGTG
>NZ_CAKRLH010000039.1 GCF_934359325.1 uncultured Porphyromonas sp. | reverse complement strand
AATAACGACCCGCGTGTCGTGGAGCACACCCGACCGGTGAGGACACTCCACTACGACGAGGCATCGGAGCTGGCCTACTTCGGTGCGAAGATCCTCCACCCCTCCTGCATTATCCCTGCGAAAATGGCAAATGTGCCGGTGAAGCTACTCAGCACTATGGATCCTCAGGCAAAAGGGACGCTGATCTCCAACCGCATGGACGAGGGAGCACTCAAGGCGATAGCCGCCAAGGACGGCGTCACCGTGCTTAGGATCCGCAGCACGAGACTTCTGCTCTCGTATGGCTTTCTACGCAAGATCTTCGAGGTCTTTGAGGCAAATCGGACACCGATTGATATGGTCACCACCAGCGAGGTATCAGTTTCCGTCAGCATCACCGACACAGACCGACTGGAGGACATCCTCGCCAATCTCCGGCGCTTCAGCACCGTCACCCTCGACGCCCCTATGACGATCCTATGTATCGCAGGCGATCTCAATTGGAAGAACGTCGGCTTCGAGTCCCGCGTCATCGAGGCGGTAAAGGACCTGCCGGTACGGATGATCTCCTTCGGTGGGTCGGACCACAACGTCTCGGTAGTGGTGCGGGCGGAGGATAAGGAACTGGCGATGAATCAGCTCCACAAGCACCTCTTCATGGAGCCGGAGGATGAGTAACCGCCTTGGCACCTGGGTCTACGCCACCCGACCTCACACCTTAGGGGCATCCATTGCACCGATGCTGGTGGTGCTGGGAGCACTGATCGCTGAGGGAGTATTCGACTTCTGGCCATACCTCTGCGCCCTACTTGTCGCCCTAACAGCGCAGATCACCAGCAACTTTGCCAACGACTACTTCGATTATAAGGGGGAAAAGGACACGGCAAAGAGAGTTGGATTTCGGCGTGTGCTGGTGACCGGCGAAGTGACCCCACGCGAAATGCTGACCGCCATGCTGATCTCCACAGGGATCACCATCCTCTCCGGCATCGTGGCTGTGCTGCTGACGGGAGCGTGGTGGCTCATCGCCGTGGGTCTGCTGGTGCTGATCGGCGTCTATGCCTACTCCTACGGGCCCTATCCCCTCTCCACCCATGGGCTGGGAGACGTGGCGGTGGTGCTCTTCTACGGGATGACCCCGATCATCGCCACCTACGGAGCCATCGGAGGCACCCCGCCGCTCTACCTCCTCCTCCTGTCGGTCGGCATTGGGATCTGGGAGGACAATATACTCGTCTGTAATAACTACCGGGACTACGCCGAGGACAAGGAGAGCGGGAAGCAGACGATCATCGTCCGTATGGGCGAGCGCTTCGGCCCCACAATGTACCTCCTGAATAGCATTCTGACGGTGATACTCCTCACCGCCGGGATCTACCTCGCCACCCGGAGCCCGGGACTGACCGCCGCTGTACTGGCGATAGCCCCACTCGTCGCTGTACTCACCGTCTACATCTACCGCTGTCACGGACCGGAGCTCAATAAGCTCCTTAAGTACACCAACATCGTCTCCCTGGTGATCGGCATTCTCCTTCTTATCCTCCAGATACTGTGATATTTGGGGGAAAAGTAAAAGTTCTGGTCGATTCTTATACGTAATTCAAAATCATTGCTTACCTTTGCACAATAATTGGTTCGCTGGTCGACTAACGGCTGTCGAATCGACAAGAACAAGATTTTATCACTATCATCAAGTAGTTATATCATGAAGAAGATTTTCGCAATCGCATCGATCGCACTGGCACTCGGACTTGGTCTGGCTGCATGCGATGGTAAGCAGAGCAAGGAGGACGAGGCTATGGCTCAGGCCAAGGCTGACTCTCTGGCTGAGGTAGCCCGTCAGGACTCTATCGCCGCTGTACGTGCCGCCGTGGCTGCACCCTATGTCGGTACCTACGAGGGTGAGCTGCCCGCAGCAGACGCCTCCGGTCTTCGTACCGTATTTGTAGTAACCCCCGAGGGTGGCTACACCTACGACCAGGCTCTCGTCAGCGATGGTGAGCAGAAGTTCCACGACAATGGTACTTTCACCATCGATGAGAATGGCATCATCGTCCTGATGAGCCAGATCAATGAGGAGACTGCAGCTACTCCCTTCATCCGCATGCAGAAGGATGAGGAGGGCAATCTGATCGTCGTCAATGCCGATGGCACCCTCCCCGAGGACGTAAAGGCTTACACTCTCGTCAAGAAGTCTGAGATCGCCGAGACCATGGAGTAATCCACTGACCTCGGTCGAGTAACCAAGCAAGAGAGAGGGATGCATCCGAGCAGGATGTGTCCCTCTCTCTTGTCCTTGCATATATAAGGCTTCATCCCGCAGCTCTACATTATTGCGACAAGAGTCCATGGGCCGACCGAGCATCTCCACCAGGAATCCCCCCCAGAGTCAGGGAAATATCTATTACCGGTATTAGTGATCACTAAACCCGGTAATAGTGAAGTCTATTACCGGGTTTAGTCAAAAGCATATCTGTGAGAAGAACTTCTCCAAGTCTATGTCTGCATTCCACTCCGCTCCCTCGTTGCTCACATCTCGACTGAGAGTCCCTCGAGCGTTGTCCTTGGTTTCTGTCCGTCAGGCACGAGAGTTCGCTTATGCTTCTTCAATGCCAAGGGTGACCCCTTGATGCTTGCAAGTCACTATGGGGTCCGTTGCGCATTTGGACTTCGACCATAGAAGACCTTTGCAAAATGGTCTTTCGCCGAAAAAGCACAGCTTTTTCGGCAGAGACTTTGCAGAATACTCCAGATGCAAGGAGCTGAGAGTGAGGGCGAAGGGAGTGTGCTTACGCACATGACAAAGCCCGAATCTCGAAAGTGACGCCGCAGATGGGGTATTATGCAAAGGTCTCCACAGATGTATGACCTGCCCGTCATACAATAAGAGGGTCACCGAGACCAGTGTCCCGATGACCCTTGAGTGTGGTGAGCCCTCCTAGGAGAGAGGGCTGACTTGTGCAGCTTACTTGCTTATGAGAGCGTCGATAGCCTCCTTGAGCTTGTCCTTAGGCTGAGCGCCTACCTTGCGCTCCACCACCTCACCGTCCTTGATGAAGAGGATGGTGGGGATGCTGATCACGCCGTAGCGTGTGGGGATCTCGGTATTGGCGTCCACGTCCATCTTACCGATGAGGACCTGCTCGGCGTCGTACTGCTCGGCAAACTCCTCGATCATCGGGGATATCATGCGGCAGGGCCCGCACCACTGCGCCCAGAGGTCTACGACCATTGCCTTACCTGACTTCAGGTGCTCGTCAAAGTTAGCGTCTGTAAATTCAAATGCCATAATCTGATTGTTTATATGAAGTGTAATACTACAATTAATCTATCTATTATCGTGCCACATCGGTCAGCTCAGATGATATTTGACATCCTCGAAGGACTTCAGCGAGTCGATGAAGTCGCTTGTGATGGTCAGCCGTCTGGTGTGGTTGCACATCTTCAGCGTGACCTGCTTCTGTCGGTCTATGATGTAGAGACTGAGTGCTACGCCTCCGGGCTTCAGCTCGCTCGCTCCACTGACGATGGTGTCGTACAGCTCCTCGGTGATGGAGTCCTCAGGGATGGCTATGTCCAGTGAGGAGAAGGCCGTGTCCACCACCTGATCCAGTAGCTGTATCGACTGTACCTCACGGAAGGGACGACCGCCCTCCCACTTGGGGGGACTGACCTTCACGGTCACCATGATATAGAGTCCCTCCTTGCCGAAGTTTCGATAGGTGGTGAATTGGTCCCCGAAGAGGAATAGCCGCCCCTCTCCGTCGTAGTCCTGTAGGGTCAAGATACCGTAGGGATTACCGCTCTTGGAGGTCCGCTCCACATAGTCGGTCACTACGCCGCCGAAGCGAAGTGCGCCCTTGCCAGCATAGCTGTCCAGCCCATCAGTCACCTCGCTACAGGGGATGTTGCAGAGCTCCCTCAGGATCAAGGCATACTTGTCGAGAGGGGAGGCGGTGATGTAGATCCCGAGGAGAGACTTCTCCTTATTCAGCTTCTCGATGTCGCTCCAGGGCTGTGCTCGGTGGTCGGGTGCAGGGCGGGACATTTCCTGGAAATTAGCGTCCCCGAAGAGTGACGCCTGGCTGGACATCCGGGAGGCACGGCTCTCCTCGCTGAAGCGTAGGAGCTTGTCGAGGAAGGTCTCCTTCTTGGGCGTATCATCCGGATCGAGGTAGTCCTCTCTGCTGTAGTTGCCAAAGGAGTCAAAGGCACCGCTCAGCACCAGCGACTCGCACGTCTTCTTAGTCGCCACGCTGGCTGGGATGCGCTCGAAGAAGTCGTAGATGTCGATGTAGGGACCATTCGCCTTCCGCTCACTGACGATGTCCTGGGCAGCAGCGTTGCTAAATCCCTTGATCGCACCGAGACCGAAGCGGATGTCTCCATTCTTATTGGCTGCAAAGGTACACTCGGACTCATTGACGTCCGGGCAGAGTACCCGGATGCCCATCTGCTGACAGGTACCTATGTACTTGGTGATCTTAGCGATGTCGCTGAGATTAATGCTCAGCACGCCAGCCATGTACTCGCTCGGGTAGTGAGCCTTGAGGTAAGCAGTCTGATAGGAGACCCAGGCGTAGCAGGCGGCGTGGCTCTTATTGAAGGCATAGGAGGCAAATTTCTCCCACTCGGACCAGATGTGCTCCAGTGTATCGTCGGGGTAGCCATTTGCCCGTCCACCCTCGAGGTACTTCACCTTGAGGGCTTGCATCATCTTGATCTTCTTCTTCCCCATCGCCTTACGGAGGTTGTCCGACTGACCGCGGGTAAAGTTGGCGATCTTTCGCGAGAGGAGCATCACCTGCTCCTGATAGACGGTGATCCCGTAGGTCTCTGCGAGGTCCTCCTTCATCACCGGCAGCTCGTACGTGATCTCCTCCTGGCCATGCTTTCGAGCGATGAAGGAGGGGATGTTGTCCATCGGTCCCGGACGATAAAGGGCGACCATGGCGATGAGATCCTCGAAGACTGATGGCTGCAGATCCTTGAGAGAGCGCTGCATGCCGGGGGACTCAAACTGGAAGATCGCCATCGTGTCCCCGTCACTGAAGAGCTTGTAGGTCAGCTCGTCATCGAGGGAGATCTTATTGATGTCGATGTCGACCTTATGATTAAGCTTGACGTTATCCAGCGCAGCACGGATGATCGACAGCGTCTTCAGTCCGAGGAAGTCCATCTTGATCAGCCCGGTAGACTCGATGACGCTGCCATCATACTGGGTGACGAGGATGTCCTTATTGGTGAGGCTGTCGAGGGTGACCCAGGAGGGGACGACGTCCGAGATCGGCATCTTGCTGATGATGATACCGCAGGCATGGACGCCGACGTTGCGTACCGTGCCCTCCAGCTGCATGGCGTACTTCAGCACCTCCTTCTGGAGAGAGTCCGGGCCATACATGATATCGCTGAGCTCCGGGACATTCTGCACAGAGAGCGCGACAGAGGGATCTTTCTTGTCCCCTATGCGGTCGGGGATCATCTTGGCGAGTGCATTGGTCTCCGGTAGTGAGAGCTGGAGCACGCGTCCCATATCCTTGATCGAGCTCTTTGCCGCCATCGTGCCGTAGGTGACGATGTGAGCCACGTGGTCGGCTCCATACTTCTCGGTCACCCACTCGAGGATCTGCTGTCGTCCCTCGTTATCGAAGTCGACATCAATATCCGGGAGGGAGATGCGGTCAGGATTGAGGAACCGCTCAAAGAGGAGATTGTATCTCAGAGGGTCAAGGTCGGTGATGGTAAGGGAGTAGGCGACAATGGATCCGGCGGCAGAGCCACGACCCGGACCGACGATGATCCCGAGCTTTCGCGCATTGACGATGTAGTCCTGCACGATCAGGAAGTAGCCGGGGAAGCCCATCGTCTTGATCACATCCAGCTCGTAGTCCAGCCGCTCCTTCACCTCGTCAGAGAGTTCCTCACCGTACCGCTTCTTGGCACCCTCGTAGGAGAGATGCCTGAGATAGTCGTCGGCATCGGCAAAGCCCTCCGGGATGGGGAAGTCCGGCATGAGCGGGTCGCTGTCGATGGAGTAGATCTCCACCTTGTCGAGGATCTCGTCGGTGTTACTGAGTGCCTCCGGGACATCGGCGAAGATCTCATTCATCTCCTCAGTACTCTTGAGCCACTCCTGCTTGGTGTATGTGAGCCTATTAGGGTCGTCAAAGGTCTTGCCCGTGCTGAGGCAGATCAGTCGCTCGTGCGCCTCGCCATCTTGCTCGTTTGCGAAGTGGGAGTCATTCGTGGCGATCAGCTTCACGCCCTCCTCGGCAGCGAGCTGGATGAGTACCTTATTTACCTGCTGCTGCTTCTCGTAGGTCTCTCGATTGCCGCGTTCCTTGTCTGTCTTGTGCCGCTGCAGCTCCAGGTAATAGTCCTCCCCGAAGAGTCCTTTGAACCACCGAATAGCATTTCGAGCCCCCTCAATGTCTCCATGAAGGATATGCTGAGGCACCTCTCCGCCAAGACAGGCGCTGGAGACGATCAGTCCCTCGTGGTACTTCTCGAGCAGTCCCTTGTCGATCCTGGGCTTGTAGTAAAATCCGGTCGTGAAGGCCTCGGACGCCATCTTGATCAGATTATGATAGCCTTGCTTATTCTTTGCCAGTACGATGAGGTGGTACCCACTGCGGTCCTCGACGGTGCTCTTATTCTCCCGACCATTGCGGGCACAGTAGCACTCGCAGCCGAAGATTGGCTTGAATATTTCCTTCCGCTTCTCCTCGATCTGTTGTCGGATATCCTCCTGAGTCAATGGATCTGACTCTTCAGACAGCTTTGCAGAGAGCTCCTTGATCTCCGTCTGGATCGGCTTATTGATCTTGTTGCAGTGATCATGCAGAGTCTTGATTCCATACATCACGCCATGGTCGGTTAGAGCCATACCGCGCTGACCGTGCTCCCGAGCCGCCTTTACCAGCTCCTCGACAGGTGATGCCCCGTCGAGGACGGAAAAGTAGGAGTGGACGTGTAGGTGTACGAAGGGTCTCAAGTCTGCCATTTTACTCTCTTATCTTAGGTCTCTGTAGGTGTCAAAAAACTGCTCCTCGGTCATCATTTTTATACCAAGTTGCTCCGCCTTGGCGAGCTTAGCCGGTCCCATATTTTCCCCATGCACGAGGAGTGAGGTCTTGCCGGAGATGCTGCTGCCGACCCGCGCCCCGTGACGGGCGAGCAACTCCTTAAGCTCGTCTCGTGTGATGGTGTGGAAGACTCCGCTGATCACGATTGTCTGTCCGGCGAAGGTCTCAGAGGTTGGTCCGGTAGGCTCTTCCTCAGCGACCTCAAAGTGAAGCCCGGCAGCCTTAAGATTAGCAACCAACTCTATAGATCGTGGCTCTTCGGCAAAGTCTCTCACGCTTCTGGCGATCATCGGACCCACCTCGGGGATGCTCTGGAGCTCCTCTTCAGAGGCCTCCAGAAGTCGGTCCATCGACTTGGCATAGGTCGCCAGTGTCTCCGCCACCTTGCTCCCCACGAGGGGGATACCGAGGGCGAAGAGTACCCGCTCGAAGGGCTTCTCCTTGCTCTCGTCGATGCTCTTCAGGAGATTCTTCGCCTTCGTCTCCTTGAAGAGCGGCAGTCGGAGCAGATCCCTCTCGGTGAGCGTGTAGAGCTGATCCACCGATCGTAGACCGAGGATCGTAGTGAGGGCGTGGATGCTGCTCGGACCGATAAAGATGTCCATTGCCTTCCGGCTGCAGAAGTGCTCGATCCGCCCCTCTACCTGCGCGGGACAGTCCCACCGATTGGGGCAAAAGAGTCCAGCCTCTCCCTCATGTCGTACGAGTGAAGAGCCGCACGACGGGCAGTTCTCCGGCATGGAGACCGGAGCTCCCACTTGTTCGTCTCTCAGGTCCTTGCGTACAAGTGTGATCTTGGGGATGATCTCGCCCCCTTTCTCCACCGATACCAGATCCCTCTCGTGGAGATCCAGGTTGCGAATGAAGTCCTCATTATTGAGTGTTGCTCGTGAGACGGTGGTCCCGGAGAGCTCCACAGGCTCCAGCAGAGCCACAGGCGTGACAATGCCGCTCCGCCCGGTCTGGTAGCAAACTTCCACAAGTCGTGTGATCGCTTTCTCGGCATCGTACTTGTAAGCGATTGCCCACTTGGGGCTCTTCGCTGTCATACCGATCCGCTTATGGAGGGTATAGTCATTGACCTTTAGCACCACGCCATCCGTCGCTACCTCCAGCTCATGCCGGTGGAGATCCCAGTACTCGAGGCACTTGTCTACCTCCTCTACCGAGTGACAGAGGGCGCTGTGCGTGCTGACCGGTAGCCCCATCTCCCGCATCCTATCCAGTCGATCGGAGTGGCGTACTGGTAACCAATCCTCGTCATCGCTGAGGAGGTAGTAAAAGCGAGCCGTCGGACGGCGATGGCTCACCACGGCAGCGATATTCTCTTTCGTCTTGATCGTGCCGGAGACTGCGTTCCGAGGGTTTGCAAAGGGAGGCTCGCCCGCTTCCTCTCTTGCCGCATTGAGCCGCTGAAATTCCTTCCACGGAAGCAAGATCTCGCCCCTCACCTCTACTCGATCAGGGAGATTATCCCCCTTGAGTCGGAGAGGGATCGTCCGGATGGCGCGGATCGCCTGCGTCACATCATCGCCGTACTGCCCGTCCCCTCTGGTGAGTGCTTGGTGGAGCAGTCCCTCCTCGTAGATTACAGAGATGGAGACGCCGTCAAACTTCAGTTCCGCTACCAGCTCCGGTGCCTCGCCAACAGCTTCAGTGAGCCTACGGTAGAAGTCCTCCACCTCCCCTATGCTATAGGTATTGGCGAGGGAAAGCATCGGCACCTTATGGGCGACCGCCGTACCGGTGGCGACCCCGCCGATGAATTCGCTCCCCACCCGCTGCGTGGGCGAGAAGGGAGTGATCAGCTCCGGATGAGCCTCCTCGAGAGACTGCAGCTCCTTCATCAGGAGATCGAAGTCCCTATCGCTGATGGTGGGAGCGGAGAGGACGTAGTACCGATACTCGTGCTCCTCCAGCTCGCGTCTCAGCTGCTCTACCCGTCGGCGGGCTTCGTCGAGGGTCATTACTTCAGGAGGAAGGTCGAGGAGACGGTGATACTTGCGGTCTTATCGATGTCTGAGGTATTGAGTGTACCACCCCAGGAGTAGCTCTCATTGGCGTAGCGTCCAAGTATCTGGAAGACGCCCATCTGAGACTTCTGTAGGGCACCAAGGCTGCCGTGGCTCGCTTTGGCGATTGATGCAGCACGGTCGCGTGCATCAGCGGCTGCGGCATCGAGCATCTCCAGCTTCAGGTCCGCCATCTTGGTGTAGTAGTAGTTGGGCTCGCCCACCATTACGGTGACGTCAAGATTGATGAGCTCACCCACAGCCTTAGCGGTCTTGTCTATCTTGTCCACATCCTCTGAGGTGAGGACAATCGTCTGGCTCACATCGTAGCCGTCGTGCTCCTCGACGTAGCGGTCCTGATTCTTATTGTAGTAACCATTGACCCGCTCATTGTACGATACACCGAGGGTCTCCATCTCCTCGTCGGTAAATCCGTGTGAGCGGAGGAAGTCAACCACGACGCCCCTCTGACGCTCTACCTCGTCAAATCCCGCCTTAGGGGAGCTGCTATGGTTAGTGATCGTGAGACTCCACGTAGAGAGGTTGCTACGGAAGGACCGCTCAGCGCTGCCCTTTACGGTGATCGTGCGAGGTCCGTCGTTGCGGTGCCGCAGAGCTGAGCCACCGATCCATACCGAAAGGACGACAGCTACAGCGATGATCAGTGTACCGAGGATGTTTCTTTTGCTATTCATGGTGCTATGTGGTGATTGAGGTTTTATCTGTTGCATACAAAACTACGAAAAAAAGGACACCTAATGTGCCCTCTTTTCGACCTCTCTCGCTCCCTGAGAGGTAGGTGATAGAGAATGAGGAGAATAGCCTGTCAGAGGCTGATCACCGGCTGATCCATTTTGTCCGGATCCTCTGAGAAGCGAGCATCTCGCACAATGAGCCACTCCTTTGCGTAGGTATTGTAGAGGTCGATCCGGAAGTTCTCCGCCCCGAGCCGGTCCATGGCGGTGGTCACCTTGCGCACCGTGATCGTGCTGACATCGAGCGCCGGGAGGTAAGTGGGGCGGGAGGTCTGTTTTGGATTGGGCTGACGGATCAGCAGCCGGCAGAGCACCAGTTTGTCGAGCGTATCATTGACGACAATGATCGGCAGGTGGCACTCCTTAGCTAGCTCCTCACCATTGTACACCTCCCCCTCGTGCTTAAAGGCGAGACAGATCTTCTTCATCAGAACCACGGCGATGAAGTCCCTGAAGCGCCTCGAGATATGCTCGCTCTCAGAGCGGAAGTAGTAGTACTCCACGTTCTGGATCGAGTAAGCGAGCTGTGCACCGAAGAGTGCGATCACCCACGACATCTGGACGAAGAGGAGGAGCAATGGTACAGCTGCGAAGCTTCCGTAGATCGCATTGTACTTACTTACCCACAGCTGTCCGGTAATGTAGATCATCTGGAAGAGCTGGAAGACCACACCAGACAGCGTCCCCGCTATCAGAGCTGGACCGGTGCGGACCCGAGTGTTGGGCATAAGCTTGTACAGTGCCGTAAAGATCAGAATCCAGATCAGGTAGAGACCGAAGCCGCTCAGGAAGGAAAAGAGCGGGGAGAGAGAGAGCTCACCGAAGAGCTTGAAGCTCGAGAATGAGCGGATAAATACATTGAGACCACTGGTCAAGGTGATCAGGAAAGGGAGGATTAGGAAGTAGGCCATAGACCCGAGGATCCGCCGGCTATAAGGACGGGGCTCCTTGATGTGCCACACCTCATTCATCACATCCTCGATATTGAGCATCAGTCGCACCACCGTGTAGAGCAAGGTACCCACTCCGATGATGATGAAGGTATTGCTGTGGACCACATTCATATAGCTCTCGACGAAGTCAAAGGCTTGTGTCAGCTCTGTGTAGTGACCGGGGAAGTAGTCGTAGAGCTGTCTCTGCACCGAGCTCTGCATCCCGAAGCCCGCCGCAATACTGAGCACCACGGCAAGCATAGGGATGATCGCAAGAAGCGTGGTATAGGTGAGGGCGGAGGCCTTGCGACCGAGGTTGCCGTCGGTGTACTCGCGTATCGTGATCACAATCACCTGTAGCACCCGCACCATCCACTTCTGTCCACCCCTGAGATCGTCCTCACGGAGGCGCCAGATCTCATCGGAGAAGAAGCGCTTGGCCTTCCTGCCACGTCGCGTCACTCGGGAGAAGAAGCCCTTGCGCTGCTCCTTCTCCCTCCTTGACCGGATGGTCTGTAGGCGCTCCTCGTAGCCGGGGAGGTCGTTGCTCTGATGGATGTCCTTCTGGTCGCTGGGCATGTCTGATCGGATCCGGTGTGATATAAAATAGAAGTAACCTATCCCCCTCGGGAGAGGATGGTAAGCCGGGTTCTGTCGAGATGGCAAGGCCATCCTCCCTGTCATTAATCTAGGGAGCCGGTCACCCGACTCCTCTATCGATCTACCCCCCGGCATCGG
>NZ_CAKRLH010000038.1 GCF_934359325.1 uncultured Porphyromonas sp. | reverse complement strand
AGAGGGAGCACCAGCCAGCCCTCTATGGAGCAGCTGAGCCCCGTCACCATACAGACCTCACCACTCTCTCAGACGACTGGTAATCCGGACCTGCTTCCCTCGTTTAGGCATATGATTTTTATGCGCGGGTCGATGGGAAGTCGCGAGAAGCGTCAGAACCTGCAGATATTTGGTTACTTGGGTACTGTGAATAATGCGATCATCAACCGCCGCGAGTTAGACCGAGAGACCGGTATCAGCCGGACCACTTACGAGAACGTGAATGGCGTCTACTCCTTAAGTGCAGGAGGGTCACTGAGCCTACCCTTGGCCAAGAGCCTGACCTCCTTCACCAACGGTCGCTTCGGGGGGAATAGAGGCAAGGGGTATGTGAATGGGGAGCTGAATACCTCGCTCAGCAGTACCGTCAATCTCTCCGAGAGGATTACCTGGTCGGGAGAGTATCTGCAGTCTACGGTGGGCTTCTCAGGGGACTACAACCACCTGACGAATACGGTGTCCCGCCAGAGTGATCGAAAGACTCTCGACTACAGACTCTTTTGCGAAGCCACCTGGACGCCTCCCTTCGGTCTCAGCCTCTCTCATCGTCTCTCCTACAGAGATGCCAGGGGGTATCACGACGATGTGAAGCGAAATCTCTGGATATGGGACCTCAGCCTGGGCTACTCCTTCCTCAAGGATCGGAGGGGGACTCTGGAGCTGGAGGCAGTGGATCTGCTGGGGCAGCGGAGTACCTTTCGCCGGACATCGACCGCACAGTCCATCACCGATATGCTCTACGAGGGTGTCACATCGTATGTTATGCTGACCTTTACTTATAAGTTCAATTCCCTCCCCACTGCGGACAACTCTTCCGACCGCTCCTACAGATCGAGGTATCGATCTCAGCACTATCATATGATGTAAGAATGGGGTCCTGCTTTTATAGTGGGCTACAAAAGCGTTACCTTTGCAGATAAGTGTACCAGACAGATGGTTCCAATACACTTGAACTCTAATTAGTTAAGAACTCATCATCAGAAAAGACATGGAGAGACAATATAGTGAGCAGGAGCTCCTGCGCCGTGATAGCTTACAGAAGTTGCGTGACCTGGGGATCAACCCCTACCCCGCTGAGGAGTATGTGGTGGATGCCACCTCGCAGGACATCAAGGACCATTTCTCGGATGATGAGGAGCAGCCTCGACAGGTCAGGATAGCCGGGCGACTCATGTCCCGACGGATCATGGGCAAGGCCTCCTTTGCTGAGATCCAGGACAGCGAGGGCAGGATCCAGCTCTACATTACCCGCGACGACATAGCCCCTGAGGAGGACAAGACGCTCTATAATGTGGTCTTCAAGAAGCTCTTAGACATTGGCGATATCATCGGGGTGGAGGGCTTTGTCTTCCGCACCAAGATGGGGGAGATCAGTGTCCATGTGCAGAAGCTTACTCTGCTCTCCAAGTCCCTCAGGCCTCTCCCGGTCGTGAAGATGAAGGACGGGGAGACCTACGATGCCTTTACCGATCCGGAGCAGCGCTACCGCATGCGCTATGTAGACCTGATCGTGAATCCGCAGAATAGAGACATATTCATCAAGCGGACGAAGATGTACACCGCCTTCAGGGACTTCTTCAATAGTCGAGGTTTCTTAGAGGTGGAGACACCCATCCTGCAGACGATTCCCGGCGGGGCATCGGCTCGTCCTTTCATCACCCATCACAATGCCCTCGACATTCCTCTCTACCTGAGGATAGCGGATGAGCTCTTCCTCAAGAGACTGATCGTCGGTGGGTACGATGCGGTGTACGAGTTTGGGAAGAACTTCCGCAACGAGGGAATGGACCGCACGCACAATCCCGAGTTTACCGGGATGGAGGTATACGTTGCCTACAAGGACTACAACTGGATGATGGAGATGACCGAGCAGCTGCTCGAGTATACGGCACTTCAGGTCAATGGGAAGACGACCGTGGAGCTGGATGGCAAGACCATCGACCTCAAGGCTCCCTATCGGCGACTCACCATGACCGATGCCATCATAGAGTATGGAGACTACGACATTACCGGCAAGTCTGAGGATGAGCTTAGAGCCAAGTGCAAGGAGCTCGGGATTGAGGTAGACGACTCCTTCGGTAAGGGCAAGCTGATCGATGAGCTCTTTGGTGAGATCTGCGAGGAACACCTGATCCAGCCCACCTTCATTACCGACTACCCTGTGGAGATGTCTCCTCTGACAAAGATGCACCGTACCAAGCCCGGACTTACGGAGCGCTTTGAGCTGATGATTAATGGCAGCGAGCTTGCCAATGCCTACACTGAGCTCAACGACCCGATCGATCAGCTGGAGCGCTTTGAGGATCAGCTGAGGCTGTCCGAGAAGGGGGACGACGAGGCGATGTTTATCGACCAAGACTTTGTCCGAGCCTTGGAGTATGGTATGCCCCCGACGAGTGGTCTCGGGATCGGGATGGATCGCTTGGCGATGCTGCTGACAGAGCAGGATACCATCCAGGAAGTGCTGCTCTTCCCCACTATGAAGCCTATCTCCCAGCCTAAGGAAGAGGCGGAGGGAGCCGACTCTGATAGCGAGTGAGTATGAAGGAGACACCCTCTAAGAGTACGACCGACCCTAAGTCTTCCGCCACACCGAAGACGAAGATCGGGCTTATCGGTAGCGGGAGCTGGGCTACAGCGTTAGCCAAGATCCTGCACGAGACCGGTCAGGAGTTCAATTGGTACTTCAGGTTCCGCAGCCAGATTCGGGCTTTCAAGAAGCAGGGGCACAACCCCAATTACCTTACTTCGGTCAGCTTCGACACCTCCAAGATCCACTTCTACAGCGACCTCACAAAGCTGGTCGAGGAGAGCGATACCCTACTCCTATGCACCCCGTCACCCTACCTCAAGGGCATACTTCAGAAAGTGGAGCCGGAGAAGTACAAGGGGAAAGTCTTCCTCAATGCCGTCAAGGGGATCATCCCCGATAGCTATCAGCTGGTATCAGACTTCCTGTCCAGCGAATTTGGCATACCGATGTCCCAGATCGCCGTCATCTCCGGTCCCACCCACGCTGAGGAGGTGGCGATAGATCGGACCAGCTACCTAACGATCGGCTGTGAGGACAAGGGGACGGCGCTGCGCCTGGCACCGCTATTTCATGCACCCTATGTTCACACCGTGATCAGTACCGACGTGAGAGGTATCGAGTACAGCAGCGTGCTGAAGAATGTCTACGCCATCGCTTCCGGTATTACCCAAGGGATGAAGCTGGGGGACAACTTCATGGCGGTGCTTATCTGCAACGCCACCGGGGAGATCAAGCGCTTTATCCGCACTGCCACCGAGAGTCGACCGCAGGTATACGACTCTGCCTACTTAGGTGACCTCTTGGTGACCGCCTACTCCCGATACAGCCGCAACAGGACCTTCGGCAACTACTTAGGTAAGGGCTATGGGGTCTATGAGGCACAGCTCGAGATGGAGATGATCGCAGAGGGTTTTTATGGAACGAAGTGCATTCACGAGGTGAATAAGCGGTATGGTGTAGAGATACCGATTGCAGATGCGGTCTACGACATACTCTATGAGCATGTCAAGCCTGAGCAGGCATTTAAGGACCTAAAGCCGCTCCTGAAGTGAGCCGAGGGCCGAGACAGGAGTACTATGTCGCATCATACCTCTGAGCCGAGGATCCCATTCCCCCATATCTCCAAGCTGATCCCGGAGCTATGGGCCTGTCTCACCGACCGGGAGCGGGAGGTGATCATCCTGCGGAGCAGGGTGTACACCTGCGAGGAAGGGGAGTGCATCTACCCTTATAGTCCGCCAGTGCGGGGCGAAGAGAGGAGCGTCATCACGTTGGTTGATGGCCAAGCACTGACCTACTATCTCTACAATGGCGAAGTACCGATCCACTTTACCGGAAAGGAGGTGCTGGGCCTTGCACGCCTACTTACCGGCATGGAGGACTGGTTTATCTGTAAGGCGCTCACGAAGTGCCTCGTCCTCTCCCTCCCAGCTGAGATTGTGGAGATGGTGATAGACAATAACGCACGAGCATCTAAGTTGCTCCTGACGCGAGCACTCAGGGCTCTGCACACTAAGGATATGCGCCTGATCGTGCTCAATACCCGTCGCATGCCGGGGAGAATGGCCTCCACGCTGCTCTATCTGGATCAGTTATTTGGTCGAGAGGAGGACGGACAGACGCTCCGTGTGAGACTGACCAGGTGCCTGCTGGGCGGTCTGAGCAACATGACCACCAGCAATGCCACCCGAGTCCTACGCTCCTTAGAGGACGATGGGATGATAGCACTACAGGGAAAGGAGATAAAGATACTGAAGGAGACCGCCCTCGTAGATGTCAGTCGTCACGGATGAACGACAAAACATTGGATGAATGAAGAGAGAAGAGAAAAGAATTAACATGGAGAATGCCGATATCCTCGGCACTGCTCCGATCAAGAAACTATTACAATTTTACGCTTGGCCCTCAGTCATAGGGGCTGTCGTCAATACCCTATACAATGTAGTCGACCGGATATATATTGCACAGGGGGTCAATAGCCTGGCCCTGTCCGGTCTCTCAGTCACCATGCCCGTGATGGGCGTGACCCAGGCTGTTGGTACCCTCGTCGGTATGGGTGCCGCCTCCAGGATCTCCATACTGCTCGGGCAGCAGAGGAGAGAGGAGGGGGAGAAAATGCTTGGTAGCGCCTTCCTACTGTCTCTCACCATCAGCAGCCTTGTGATCGTCCTGCTGATGATCTTTGCCCGACCGCTTCTGATGCAGTTTGGAGCCTCGGAGGCTTCCCTTCCCTATGCCCTCGACTACCTGAATATCGTCCTGCCAGGGAATATCTTTGCCAACATCACCTACTCCTACAATGCGGTGATGAGAGCAACAGGGTACCCCAAGAAGGCGATGAAGACGATGCTCATCGGTGCTGTACTCAACTTTGTGCTCGACCCGGTCTTCCTCTTCGTATTCCACATGGGCATTGCAGGTGTTGCTCTCGCCACCGTGATCAGTATGTTTGTAGGGATGATCTGGGTGCTGCATCATTTTACCCGACCCGACACCAATGTACGGCTGAGGGTAAGGAACTTCAAGTTCAACTGGGGCTACACTCTCTCCATCATCTCCATCGGCGTGGCGCCCTTCGTGACCCACCTGATGGCGAGCATCGTCAATATCTACAAGAATCGCTTGCTCTACGACTACGGGATGACCTCACCGATAGACTTCTACAGCGGGGATCTGGCGGTAGCAGCCAATGGAGTGATCCAGAGTATGGCGATGCTGACGCTGATGTTTATGTTCGGCATCTCTCAGGCGACCCAGCCTATCCTTGGATACAACTATGGGGCGGGAAATCTCGGAAGAGTGCGAGACACCTTTAGGATCGCGCGGAAAATGAATTTCCTCATCGGTGTCATCGGTGCCTCCATTACCCTCATATGGCCCGGGATCGTAGCTCGAGCATTCACGTCAGACCCTCAGCTGATCGCAGTCTGCGAGGTGGGGCTAAGGATCGAACTGGCAGCCATGTGGGCAGTCGGTATACAGGTTACGGGAGTCCAGTTCTTCCAGAGCCTTGGTAAGGCAGCTCGAGCTCTCCTGCTGAGCTTCTCACGGCAGCTGATCTTCCTCGTGCCAGCACTGGCGATCCTTCCCCGTGTGATGGGTCTCACCGGAGTATGGACCGCCCTACCGGTGGCGGATGTGCTGTCGATGATCTTATGCCTCACGATGACCTCGACCTACTTCCGTAAGCTGGCACATCCCTATCGCCGATCCAAGCGGTCCGCTTGAGTATGCGCTACATCTTCTTCGTCCTCGTCCAGATCGCAGTAGGTTATGCTCTCCACTGCTATGTCGGACATCGAACTCCTAAGGATCGGCTGCTCAGTAAAGTGCTAAAGTGGAGCATAATCGCCCTCCCGATCCTCTCTATAGGTCTCATCCTGTCCGCATACTTCCTCAGTAGCAGGTCACCTGAGCTTGTGACTGACCTGCTCATTGCAGAGGTCTACTTCGCTACGCTCTTCATACTCCTCGACAGCGCCACGAAGTACCGCTATGGTCGCGTGACCGCCCTACTCTGCTTATTGCTGATACTACCGGTGATGATCGCAGGGAGAAGAAATGTAGGTGAGCCAATCACCACACACTACCGCATCACAGTGCCCGGCGAGAACCCCTCAGACAGCATTCGGATAGCACTCGTAACTGACATCCACTTGGGAGACCTCTTCGGGGAGGACCATCTTGCAAGGATGGAGCAGATGATCGAGCAAGCTTCGCCGGACTATGTCTTCATCGGAGGAGACCTGATCGATAGAAATCTAAGCGACGTGGACACCCTTACGACGGCAGACCACTTTGCCCGCATAAGAGAGAGGACCTCAGGGCTCTACTTCATCCTCGGCAACCATGAGTACTATGGTGACTTGGATGAGAATATACAGTGGATCTCTTCGCTCGGGACCCTACTTCGTGACAGCGTGGTGAGACTCCGACCGGACCTCTATCTGATCGGAAGGGACTACTATAGAGCCTGGGATCAGGACATAGTACCACTCAGTAACCTGATGGATCAGGTGCCGGATGGAGCGACCACGATATTGCTGCAGCACCGACCTCGCGAGCACTGGGAGCGCGATCCGGAGGTCAGTGGGATAGACCTTACCCTCACCGGACACACGCACGCTGGTCAGATCTTCCCGATGCAGATTTTCCAGCCACTCCTCTTCAGACACAACTATGGCTGCCATTCCTCCGGTGACGGCACGCTCATCATCTCCTCCGGCTACGGCGCCTCCACCTCACGTCTCCGTATCGGGTCCAGGTCCGAGATCGTCGTCATCGACCTCTATCTAAGTCGGTAAATGTGTAACTTTACGCCTGAGATCACCGTATGATAGACCGTAATACCATTGACCGCATCATGGATCGCGCCGACATCGTCGACGTGGTGGGGGACTTCGTGGCGCTGAAGAAGCATGGCAAGGATTACATCGGTCTGTGTCCTTTCCATGACGACTCAAGACCATCATTCAACGTCTCCACGACCAAGAACATCTGCAAGTGCTTCGCTTGCGGCGTGGGAGGTACGCCGGTATCCTTCCTGGAGAAGTACCTCCACCTCAATTTCCCCGATGCCATTAAGTACCTCGGGAAGAAGTATGGTATACCGGTCATTGAGACGCAGCTCAGTGAGGAGGAGAAGGAGGCGCGCACAGAGCGGGACAAGCTACTGTCTGCCAATGCCTTTGCAAGAGATGCCTTTGTCAACGAACTGCACAACGGCAACGAGGGGCGCCTCGTCGGTCTGAAGTACTTCCGCGACCGTGATCTAAGTGATGAGACGATCAAGCGATTTGAGCTCGGATACTCGCCGAGGGATCGTCACTTCCTCTACTCATTAGCAAAGGAGAAGGGCGTCTCCGCCGATGCCTTAGAGCAGGTCGGGCTCCTCTTCCGGACTGATGACGGACAGTACATCGACCGGTACCGGGACCGTGTCATCTACCCCATTCACTCGATCAGCGGTTCGATCGTAGGCTTCGGAGGCAGGATCTTAGTCAAGAAGGAGAATACGGGGAAGTACATCAATTCGCCCGCCTCCTCGATCTACGACAAGAGCCGCGAGCTCTACGGACTCTACTTCGCCAAGCAGGCGATCGCGAAGAAGGACAAGTGCATTGTTGTGGAGGGCTATATGGATGTGCTGTCCATGCACCAGCGGGGGATCACCAATGTGGTGGCCAGCTCAGGGACTGCCCTCACGACTCAACAGGTGCAGAAGATCAAGCGCTTTACTTCCAATCTCACTTTCATCTTCGACTCCGACGCTGCCGGCATCAAGGCAGCCATGAGGGGACTGGACGTGGGGCTGGAGAGAGGGATGAGCCTCCATACGGTCTTGCTACCGGAGGGGGAGGATCCGGACTCCTTTGCCAAGACCCACACAGCAGAAGAGATCGAGCAGTACATCAGTGAGCATGAGGAGGACAGCCTGCGCTTCAATGCCCGAGTCCTCTCGGAGCATAACGGGACTGACACCCCTCAGGGCATAGCAGATACAGTAGCTGTACTGGCGGAGTCGATGGCGCACATCCAGGATAAGCTGATCCTGGACATCTACGTCAAGGATATGGCTCCCCGACTGGGTGTCGAGCCGGAGCACCTGCTGGAGCGGATCCAGAAGCTGCAGCAGCAACAGAGGAATACCATCCGACGGGAGTGGCAAAACACACAGCGCCGCCAGGAGCAACAGAAGCGAGAGGAAGAGGCGACTGCTCCCAACCCAACGGTACCTAAGGAGCAGACCAGCCAGCCTGACGAAAGACTCAATCCTTTCGAGATCACGCTGCTGGGCGAAATCATGAAGAACGGGCTCATGGAGATACCCGACTACGAGATAGAGCCGGGAAGGCATGGCTGTAGCCTGATCCAGGTAGTGCAGAAGGAGACGAGGGACCTGAGGGAGAATGGTACCCTGACCACACACTTCTGCACCATACTCGATGAGGTGGAGCGCCTCTATGAGGAGGAACCCAATCCAGACATTGCCAAGAACCTCTCCTGGCACGAGGATCCGGTGATCCTGCACACGGTGGCAGATCTGCTGATGAATGAGGAGGAGCTGAGCGAGATGCACTCCGCTTACGTCAGCGAGGCATCCACACCGTCAGAGGTGGTCAGTCGGGTCATGAGGACGATCTTGAGCTATAAGTACGACTTTGTCCTCCGCCAGATCTCTGATCTGCTGCAGCAACTACAGACCATACCGATGGATCATCAGGAGGGTGACGAAGCTCTGGATGAGAGGTCAAGAGAACTACTCGCCGAGCTGGCGAACCTAAACCAGATGAAGGTAGATATGAGTCGAATGCTGGGGGATCGCATCCTCACACCGACCCTTAAGCTTCAGCCAAGACAACATTAGAAATAACGCATATATAGATGGAAAACTACTTACTTGAGGCGAGAGACATCGTCAAGGATTTCTCCGCACATCGAGCTCTGGATCACGCCAGTCTGAGAGTTGAGCGTGGTAAGATCCATGGTCTTCTTGGACCTAATGGTGCCGGGAAGACTACCCTCATCCGCGTGCTAACCCGCCTGACCGTGCCGGACGAGGGGGAGATCACCTTTGCAGGACATCCCTTCACCAGCAAGGATCTGACACACATTGGCTACCTCCCGGAGGAGCGAGGACTTTACCCTAAGATGAAGGTGGGCAAGCAAGCTCTCTACTTTGCCCAGCTCAAGGGGCTGGAGCGCAAGGAGGCTGAGAAGAGACTGCGCATGTGGTTCGAGCGACTGGACATCATCGATTGGTGGGATAAGAAGGTGGGCGAGCTGAGTAAGGGTATGGCACAGAAGGTTCAATTCGTCTGCACCATTATCCACCAGCCGGATCTGCTGATCTTCGATGAGCCGTTTAGCGGCTTCGACCCGATCAATGCGGAAATCCTGAAGCGGGAGATGCTTCGCCTGAGAGATGAGGGACACTCGATCATCTTCTCCACCCACGACATGTACAGCGTGGAGGAGCTGTGCGACAATATCACGCTCATCAATCGCTCGCATGTGGTCCTTGATGGGGACATCCACGAGGTGCGTAACGACTATAGAGGAAATCTCTACCGGATCGTCTACGACTCCGAGATTGAGCTCCCCGAGGAGGTGAAAGAGAAATTTGTCTTCCGCACTGACGAGACCAACCTGTATGGTCAGCACACGCTGGTGATCGAGAATACCCCCGGGATGAGCTCGCGCGAGCTGCTGGCAACCTTTGGTCCCATCGGAGAGGTGGTCAGCTACGAGGAGATCATACCGAGTATGAATGACATATTCATCGACGTGGTGAAGAAGAGCGGCGCCCCGACAGAGCTGCAGAGTATTACGGATAAGCAAAGAGAGATCGAAGAGAGCCATGAATAATTTCCTCATCGTACTCCGGAAGGAGTATATGACCATCGTAGGGAAGAAGTCATTCATCATCATGACCTTCCTCACCCCTATCCTAATGATACTACTGGGAGCCGTGCCGGCTCTGCTCGGAGTCTTTGCGAAGGATACCAGTGACAAGGAGGTGATCATCGTGGACCAGACCGGCAAGTATTACGATGCAATCAAGGCAGGCGAGGCGGAGGGCTTCCACTTTATGAATGGCGCAAACAACATATCGGAGTACAAGAGCGAAGCGCTCTCCTCTGACAGCCTTTACGCAGTCGTGGTCATCACAAAGGATCTCCTCAAGGACCCACGAGCTATCACAATCTACTCCACCTCCACGATCCCTCCTGCTCTGGAGAAGAATCTCTCCGAGACGCTCTCTAAGGAGCTACAGCACGAGAAGATCGCCTCCTACGAGATCCCCGAGCTGGACAAGATCATCGCTGACTCCAAGGTCTCAGTCAATATCTCAACCGTCCAGTGGAGCTCCGACGGAGACGAAGTGGCCGCCTCGGCGACTGTGGGGATGATCACGGGGCAGATATTCAATTTTGCCCTCTATTTCTTTGTCATCATGTACGGATCGATGGTGATGGAGAGCGTCCGAGTGGAGAAGAAGAATAGGATCATGGAGATCCTCGCGACGAGCGTCAAGCCCACCACCCTACTCTGGGCAAAGATCGTGGGCATCGGGCTCGTAGGACTTACTCAGCTGCTGATGTGGGGACTCTTCTTCGTCATCATCTTCGTCGTACTGCAGTCGGTCCTGCTGAGTTCGGTGACCTTCGATATGAACCAATTCAAGGACGCCGTCATGGCCGCACAGGAGGGAGGCTACGATGCCGAGCTGGCGGGAGGGCTGGAGGCACTGGCTAATATCAATTACGGGCAGATCATCCTCTGCTTCCTCTGCTACTTCATCACCTCATACGTCTCCTTCGCTGCACTCTACGCAGCCTCCGGAGCAGTGACCGATGCAGAGGAGGGCGTCAATCAGATCACCCTTCCGATCACTATCCTGCTGCTCTTCGGATTCATCTTCGGCTTCTACTCGGCAGAGAACCCCAATACCAACATCTCCCTCATTACCTCTTTCATACCCTTCATGGCACCCAATGTCATGATGGTTCGTCTACCCTTCAATCCCCCCGCCTGGCAGGTCTGGCTCTCGCTGTCGATCATGATTGCTTTCACCTGCTTCTTTGTCTGGTTTGCAGCCAAGATCTTCCGCGTAGGGATGCTGATGTACGGCAAGAAACCCGGTATGAAAGACCTATGGCGCTGGATCAAGTACGAGTGACCACTCGATCATTAACCAGCGTTAACTATTCGCTAAGCCAATCTTTAGGTAGCTAACAACCAAACCCTTACCGATGTAATGGGAATGTAATATCCTAGCTCATAGAGCACTACGTCTAAGGGGTTGAGACCTATAGGGATCGGAAAAAGCAAGAGAAAGCGACTTTTTTTGTTTCGACAGGTTTCATAACCTTTGCATTGCAAGGCATCCAGATAAGGCCTTCTCCTCACTGGGTACAGTGGGAGGAGTCCTTATTTTAGCCCCGGATCTATCTGATCTCCCGGACAGAGTTGCATCAAGGTCGGAGAAATTTTAGAGCATCATGATTAGCAGTACACTTATCAATGCTTGGGATAACTTCCTAAGTAACGTCAGGACCAGTCTTCACTCACCTCAGGACTACCATATGTGGTTTGAGCCGATCAAGCCGATCAAGTGGGAGGACGGGGTGCTGACGGTACGTGTACCCTC
>NZ_CAKRLH010000037.1 GCF_934359325.1 uncultured Porphyromonas sp. | reverse complement strand
ACAGCCTCGATCTTCTCCTTGATGCGCTGCTCGATGGGGGTGAGGATGACCCAGGGGGCGGAGGTGAAGGCGGAGGGGGTCGCATGTTGCTGGACAAAAACGCTCTTTTACGGGCTCTCTACATAATACCGGTAGTAGAGTAAGGGCTATTGCTTGACGGAGTGTATCTGTTGTCCCCTTAGTTAGGCTCCTTCTCGAGGGAGATGACCTCCCTGATGTAGCGGGAGAGGGTGTTGCGGTCGCACTTGCAGATCCTGGCGATCTTGCGTAGTGAGATCTGCTCCTCGAGGAGTCCCTTGATCAGCTGCTTCTTGCGGTAGAGGGGATGCTTCTCCGGTGCGGTCTTGCTGCCCCTGGGTCGTCCGAGGATGACGCCCTCGGCTCTCTTCCTTGCGAGGGCCTCCTTGGTGCGCTGACTGATCAGATTGCGCTCGATCTCAGCACTGAGACCAAAGGCAAAGGCGAGGACCTTGCTCTGTATGTCGTCTCCTAGGCGGTAGTTGTCCTTGATGGTCCAGACACGGCACTCCTTTGTCATACAGATATTGAGGATCTCCATGATCATAAAGAGGTTTCTGCCGAGGCGGGAGAGCTCACTGCAGATGATGATATCGTCGTGTGTCACCTTGCGGAGGAGGTCTCCTAGCTGGCGCTTGGTGTAGGCCTTGGTGCCGCTAATGGTCTCCTCGATCCAGTCGTCGACCTGAAGTCCGTTTCTCTTGCAGAAGTTGTTGATCTCGAAGCGCTGGTTCTCTACCGTCTGCTTGTCGCTGCTGACTCTGATGTATCCGTACGTCATATCTTTGATTGAGTTAGTGACCCAACCTCGTGAGGAGATCAGGTCGGGATAAGTGAGTCGCAAATGTACGAGCATACCGGCAGGAGAGACGCAACTGACTACCCCGACCCCTCGAGGGTGTCACACACCTCGGGGAGGACGATCAGGTGGTAAACTTGGCAGGGAGGGTCGGCATGGCGCCTGCCTGAGTGCAGACGTAGGCGGAGACCTCGACAGCTCGCTGGTGTGCCTCAGCTACAGACTTTCCCCTGATGATGCTCGCCACAACGGCAGCAGTAAAGGAGTCCGCGGCCCCGACGGTGTCGGCCACCTCGACCTTAGGGGTCTCCTTGTAGGACATATCTTCCGGGGTGAATATGTGACTGCCATTGACACCGCAGGTCAGGATCAGCATCCGGAGGTGGTATCGATCGAGTAAGTCCCGGCACGTGCTCCGGAGGTCGGTGCCGGAGATGGAATATCTGCAACCCGGAGCGGATCTACCGGAAGCAGAAGTCGTCCAGCATCAGGTCGATGTCGGATGCGCCGCCGAGCTTGATGGCAAGCGACTCGCCACCGCGCCGGGAGCTGAGCCCTACCGATCTGACATCCAGGGAGACCTTGATCCACTGACCGCGGGTGTTGATGGTACCCTTGTAGAGATTCCGCGGCTCGGGCTGCAGGACGACATCACGCGAGCCTACCTCGCCGAGATTGTAGCAGACGTAGCTCTGCTGACCATTTGCCCCCACTTGATCGGAGTAGACATTGACCGACATAGAGCGGGCGGAGCTGACGCCCTTGAGGAGGAAGGAGATCGTCTCCGTGCCAGAGGGGATCGCGCCCTTGAAGGAGAGGAGGTACTCATTTCCATTGAGCCGCTTGACCACGGAGAGCACCTGACCGCGAACCGGATTGGCGTGGTCCCGCGAGATGACCGCATAACTTCGCAACCCCTGCTTGCCGAGTGCGGCTCTGAAGTCCGCCTCACTCTCGCAGTCGGCGCCATCGAAGAGCCACTTCGCATCCCCCGGGTCCCTCCCCGGATCGGGCGTATCCTCGACCGATCCGCTGTCGGTCACCCGGAGGAGCAGGTCGTCGATGCGCCACTTCACACTCTCGTAGCCCTTGCTGGTGTAGACAAAGGCGAAGCGGACACTCGACTTCCCATAGACAAGGTCGGGTAGGGAGATCGAATTTGGAACAAAGTCCTCCGATTGCGATGCCGGGTAACTGGGGATGGTCACCTGCTGCCACCGAGCCGCCTCTGGGTCATCGAGCGGGAAGTCCTCCGTCGTCACGTAGAGCCTCTGCTCCTCCTCCATCCGCTTACCTCGGAGGATGCTGTGGGTGAAGGAGAGACGCGCATCGGAGACGTGGGTGAAGTCGAGCGGGGGCGAGAGGAGCAGGATCTTGGTGATCCCCATGCTACGACTCGAGACGGTAGCACAGCCCTCCTCGGCATAGAAGTCGATCCCCCTGCCGATGATGGTATGGCTGGTCATCTGCCCGAGCGAGGTGTCGAAGTGCTCCTCCAGCAGCGTCCGCTCACCAACTCCGACCGTAGGGTCGTCCAGATAGATGTCCCCCTCGATCCGACCGCCCTCGACGAAGGAGCGGATGGAGGCAGAAAAGCCCCCGGAGGAGACTGCCGGAGAAGACTGCTTGAGGTGCAGGATCAGGGAGTAGTAGATACCGCTCTCCGACCTGGTGACCTGCTCAAAGGTTGGCTCATCCAGCGTGATCGTCTTGCTCCCCACGCCGATTTGGATCTTGTGCGATGGGTCACCAAGCGTCTCCCCGGGCAGGATGTAGGAGACGAAGGTGTCTCCATAGCGCACCGCAGAGAGGGACTCCACCGCTTCGCCCGGGGTGATGGCGCCGCTCCGCTTATCCATCAGCCCTCCCGAGCGGTAGCCCTGCAGCTCGACGGTTGCATCGGAGAGGTCTAACCCCTCGATCTCAGAGACGAGTCGGACACGGATCTGAGAGAGACGGTGAGAGAAGGAGAGCTCCACCTGGGTCTCCCCTTTGACTCCTTTACCCTCCCCATAGAGTAGAGCGCACTGGTCTCGCAGGTCGAAGGAGACAGATCCCCCACCGCCGTAGCTGTAGGGGTAGTAGGCGTGGAAGGTCTCACCCTCTGGCGCCATAGAGATGCGCCGATCACTCCGTGGGCCAAAGGCGCCGTCCCCATGCGTCGTGACATAAGGGACATCGGTCTCGCGGGAGGAGAAGATCCCGATCTGATCCCCTGCCTCCCAGCGGTCATCAAGGACACGCAGATGCGGCGCAGAGGCGATAAAGTCGGGATAGATCCTCTGCTCCGTCTCTTCAGTAAGCTCTAGCTGCTGCGCACAGGCGGAGAGGAGAAGGGCGAGAAGGGGGAGGGAGAGGAAAGAGAATTTATTCATAGTCGTGAGAGGACATCGGCGATCTGCCCACCGATACCGATGGTGTAACCCTGGTGGAAGTAGACGACGCGATTAAAGGTATCGGCAACGATCACCACGGGGTAATCAAGCGGCAGGGAGCGCTCCAGACCCTCTGCAAGCGCTTTATCCAGCCCCTGTGTGTCGATGCCCCAGGAGGCTCCCTGGAGGAGGTTGTGGAGCGCCTCAGAGGGCTTCTGCGGTGTGAGGACAACGGTCGGTATGGGTAGCTTGCCGGACCCGTCAGCGATGGCGCCTAAGTCGCGGAGGATATGATCGGACGGCTCGTGGGCATCGCGTGCCAGCACGAGGAGGTAGTAGCCCCGTCCCGTGGTGCTGAGGAGTGAGCGCTCCTCTCCTGCGAGATCCTGGTAGAGCGACTCGGAGTCGAAGTTTCCGATCACCGCCAGGGCGCCCTCCTCCCGGTCGAAGTCGATCGCCATCGGCTTCCCGCAATTCATCCTCCGGATGGAGGTGAGGACGGTGCCGTCGGCAAGCCTGCTGCCGGAGAGGAGGAAGTTGTCCGGATAGAGGAGCGACTTGCCCTGCAGGTCGGTGTAGGGAACCATGTCGTCGAAGTAGTAGGTCCTCATCTGTCCGCCGGCAGGATCGAAGTAGCCGACGGTGAAGTGAGACGTGTAGTGGGGCGTGCGGACGGTATTCGACCCCTGCTCGTAGGTGAGCTGTAGGGGACAGTCGACAGCGGACTCTTTCTCCTCCTTTAGAAAAGGGATCACCTGCTCCCTACCCTCATCGTCGCGGTAGCGGACAACGCTGTTGCCGAAGTCATACCAGGTCGGTACCCCGGCCGTGCGGAGCAGTCGGATCAGCAGGACGGTGAGGGAGCGCTGGTTGCCGCGCTGGAGGATCCAGGTGGAGGCGGGCGTCATGGGGAGGTTGAGCGGATTGTACTGCTTGTCGTACGAGAGCTGACCCATACGATCGAGGATCCGGGTCACTCGCTCTGCTCGGCTGAGCTCCCCATTGCCGAGGATCTGCTCGCAGATCAGATCCAGCTCCGGCTGCTGCGGAGCGATCGGCTCACGGTCCATAGCCCGCGGGCAGTAGATCATCGGGTCCTGCCAGTCGGCGTCTGAGAGATCCCGGTCGAGTACCTGCTCAAGGGCGGTGATGGAGACATCGTGGAGGTCCTTCTCGGTGAGAGAAGAGAGAAGGAGAAGGGCGTGGTGCAGCTGTCCGCTCTCAGCCGACTGGCGGAGGAAGCGCTCTATCGTGGCGTGGTATCCGCGGCTCTTGGGGAGGAGGTCGAGAAGCAGGGTGCGGTCCTCGCCCATGGCGCCCAGCTCGTCAGCCAGTGAGGCGGTCTGCTCTGCTGTGGGGAAGGTGGCGGTATACGCCTCACGGATGGCATCCTCCTCGGCGAGTAGGCGGGCATTCTCCGCCGCCTGGGCCTCGGTGTGGCGAACCTCCGGCGTCTGCTCCTCCGGCGGGGTGAGCCGCAGGTGTTGCTCCGCCGGGATGGTGTCAAGGGGACGGAGGGTCAGCTCGAGGGTACTGCCGCCCTCCTTATTGGTCATCTTCTCCATCGCTACCCGATCCTTGCCCTTGGAGGCAAAAATCACCACATCCCCGAGGCCCAAATTGGTCACCGCTTCTCCTCGGTCATCGGTTGTTCGGGTCACGAGGGGGTAAAGCTCTGCGTAGTTGTAGATGCGGTAGGTGACGGTGGCGCCCTCGACCGGCTTACCGGCTTCGTCCGCGACACGGACGGTCATCGGTGCTGTACGGATGTAATTGGGCGTCACATTGAGCTCGGTGAAGCAATCGTTTTTGCTCAGCACCTCTTCGTCGCCATCGTAGTCACCGAAGGCAGTGGTATGGAGCATCATCGCCCGCATCACCGGGGCGTCAAACCAAGCATTGTCCAGCA
Source organism: uncultured Porphyromonas sp. (assembly GCF_934359325.1). Lineage (GTDB taxonomy): Bacteria > Bacteroidota > Bacteroidia > Bacteroidales > Porphyromonadaceae > Porphyromonas_A. Next base: position 6,693 of record NZ_CAKRLH010000037.1, on the reverse strand, counting down.
CGGGGGCGGGTTCGCTCGCCCCGAGGTAGTGCCACTTCCCATCTACCCACGCCTCGACCCAGGCGTGGTTGTCGTCCGTATGCGCCCAGCGGGGCGTATAGACCTGCCGTGCCGGGATACCGACGGTCCGGAGCACAGCGACGACGAAGGTACTCTGCTCGCCGCAGCGGCCGAGGGCATTCCGAAGCGTGGCTATGGGGCTGGAGGTGCGACCGTCCGAGGGCTGGTAGGTGATGTGCTTATGGGCCCAACGATTGAGCGCCAGCACCGCCTGCTCCATCGTCATGGTATCGACGAGGGCGGACAATTCGTCGTAATAGGTAGTCCGGAAGTCATCCAGCACCTCGTTATTCACCCGCTTCGGGAGGACAAAAGCGCGGAAGAGAGCGCCCGGGACCTCCTTCCCCCACGGCATCTCCTCCCTCGCCCTCAGCGTCACCCGGACATTATCCAGATGATAGGCAATGCTGTGATCCATCAGATCCGGCAGACTCATGTAGGCGTAGAGGTAGGTCATGGCGTCCCGCTCCTCGGCGGTCACGTCGACGAAGCGGAGGGAGTCGGTCGGAGAGACGATGCCGAGGGTGTCGATCTTCGTCTCGAGGGCTTTCTCCGCACGAGTCATCACATCGGAGGGAAAAAGCGACTCGCTCCGCCCCCCGCCGCATGAGGTGGCGAAGAGGGTCAGAGCGAGTAGAAGAGTAAGAGGTGTAAGTCTATTCATGGCTAACGGGTTTTATATACAGACCAAAGTTAGCCAGAAAAACTTAACCGTCAGAAGCCGAACTGGAATTGCATCCGGATGTGGTGGTCCATCGGGCCATGTCCCTCACCCTGCGGTGCGACGAGACGATACTCCAGCTGCCAGCGGGAGAGCTTGCCAAACCAATGTTGCACGCCGAGCGTACTGGTGAGGAGACTGCCGGGACCCATTCCGGTCTTGAGGTAATCGACGGAGGCGACGAAGTCATACCGCTTGGTCATATGTGCCACAGCGGTGAGGTAAGCACCCTGACTGCTGACCTCGGCATCCTTGCCATACATATACTCACCCGTCAGGGAGACCGGATTGGTAGTCAGCTGCACGGCACCACTAATACGGTGACGGATATAGGGCGCACCCGCCTCGACCCCCTTGCCAGACCCCATAGCGTGGAGCTCACCACCGAGGTAGGAGGCGTGGAGCGTCAGCATAGAGATGGGGCGAATGTAGAGCGCACCGCCGTACATCTTGGTGGTGCCGAGATCGAGGGCATTCATCCCCTGACCATTCATCACCGCCAGCTTGTACGAGAGCACCCTGTCCCAGAGATCTCCTGATAGCTCGAGACCAATGTCTCGCCCGGAGGTCCCCGAGTAAAGCGGATCCATCCCCACGCCGGCGAAGTAGACCGTCGGCATTGTTCCGCCAAGGCTCAGCGGATTGAGGAAGGGAGCCAGCTGGTTCTCCAGCCCAAAGGGCGTCTTCATCTGTCCCACCCTGAGGCTCAATTCCGGAGCGAAGCGGTAGGACATGTTGAGCTCCTTGAGGATCGCCGGGCTATTGAGCTGAAAGAGGACGGTCGCACTCCACCGGTCGGTGATCCGCATAGTCCCCATAAGCTCTGACTTATTGACGCCAAAGGAATTCTTCCCCGGTCCCAGTAGCGCATCGTAGTAGACCTGACCGTACCCGTGGATCTCGAGGCGCCTTCCCTTATCGAAGTGGTGGTGCCCCTGTGCCGCCAGACCGGGCATTAGGACGAAGAGGAGGAGAAGCGATAGTAGTGCTTTTTTCATAAGATAAAGAAGTGCAATTAGTGACCTGCTGAGCGCCATCGACAGAAGTGCTCCTCAGCAATATCTGTAAGAATAAACAAGATAAATCCAGTGATGCTCAGGACGACGATCCCGCCGTACATATCGATGTAGTCGAAGCGCATCCAGGCATCGGTGATGAAGTACCCCATGCCGCGGTCAGTGCCGTAGGTCTCGGTGACGAAGAGGACTGAGATCGCCGTCCCTATGGCGACACGCAGGGTGGAGAGGATATCCGGCAGCGCAGCCGGCAGGAGGATGTACCGCAGTACACGCCAGCGATCAGCGCCGAGGGAGCGAGCGATGTGGAAGCTCTCCTGGGGGATATTCGTGAGGCTGTCACGGACGTTGACGATCACCTGGAAGATCAGGATCAGAACGATCATTGCCACCTTCCCCCCATCGCCCAGACCCGCGATCAGCATAACGATCGGCAGGAGAGCGAGCTTCGGGATCGGATAGGCGAGGTAGGTGAGGGCATTCATCGCCCGCCCGAAGGGACGGTAGCTGTAGATCAGCCAGGCGATGACCAGCCCAAGGAGCAGTGCAATGGGGATGCCGAGGAGGATCCGGTAGAGACTCGCCAGGAGGTGCGGACCCATCTTCCCTGCCAGGAGTGCCGGCAGATGACGGTATACCACCAGTGGCGAGACCAAGGCCCCCTCGCCGATGAGGAGATAGGCTACGTACCAGATCACGTTGATCAGCAGCGTGCCGACGAGGAAGCGATAAGTGATACTGTCGGGTCTCATGACTTGATCTCCTCTGCGATGCGCTCCGCCGTCGCTCCTCTCGTCTCGGAGAGGATGCGTCCCGGGGTGCCACCCATCACGATGACCCGCTCGGCGAGACCGGCGATCTCCTCCACATTATGGCTCACGAGGATCGTCGTCAGTCCGAGGCTGCGGCGGAAGTGCTGCAGGAGCGTCCTACTCCGCTCTGCCGTCCCGATGTCGAGTGCCGAGAAGGGCTCATCGAGGAGCAGCAGGTCCGGGTCCTGCACCATCGCCCTCGCCAGAGCCACCCGCTGCCGCTGTCCGCCACTCAGTTCGCGCGGATAGCGATCGATGAAGGGGGCGATCTCAAGCGTCTCCAGCACCTCGTCCAGGTGGGAGAGGTTGGGACACTCCTTCCCTCCGAGGGTATGGGGAAGGAGGATATTCTCTCGCACCGTCATCCACGGGAGGAGGGCAAAGCCCTGAGGAACAAGCGCCACGGAGTGGACCTTGGGGTCCGGAGGCAGGTCATCGATCAGTACCGTCCCCTCATAGTCGGTGATGATCCCGGAGAGGACGTGGAGGAGCGTCGACTTACCGCACCCCGAGGGACCGGTCAGCCCGAGGATCTCTCCATCCCCGAGCGTGAGCGATAGATCCTCTACCGCCACCGTCTCGCCTCGTCGCCCCTTATAGGCGACCGAGAGGTGCTCTATCGACACCCGACTCATAAGCTCGGTTACTGCGGGAGGTACGAGCCGTCCACCAGTCCCTCGCCGGTATAGTCCGCCGGGACGAGGTCATGCTCATGGAGCCAGGCAAGCGTCTCCTCCATATCCTTGGCTGAGGGGAGCGCCGCATGACGATAGTCCGGAAGGGTCACCTGATCGACCAGCCCCTCAGGGATGCCGGCATCCTCGACGAGAATAGACTGCCACTCGGAGCGGGGATGAGAGAGCAGGTAGTCGACGCCGAGATTGTACCCCCGGAGGAGGAGCTTCACCGACTCAGACTTCTCGTCCAGAGCCTCGCGTCGCATCATCGTACCGGTGACAGAGATGCCGAGAGACTTCGTGGAGGAGAGGGAGGCGAAGCCCTTAGACTTCGCAATGGTGATGAAGGGGTCGGGGAAGACGGAGCCCTCCAGCTCGCCACCGAGCATCATCTCGAGCCGAAGGGGGATCTTATTCACCTCCGGCTTCTCGACGTCCGTCGGCTCCATACCGGCGGCGCGGAGCATCAGGTCGGTCGAGTAGTCGATCACCGTATTGCGGGAGACGCCCACCTTCTTTCCCCTCAGATCCTCCATGGTAGAGAGACCGTCGGTCGCCATCATCTCGAAGTAGCCGTCGTGGGCGGTGATGAGCGCTAGAGGCATCCCGGCCGCATGCTGGATCGCCGCACCGGTATAGTCGATCACGGTACCATCCACCTGAGCGGCACGGAAGGCGGCATCCCGATCGTTGGCAGAGAAAAACTTGACGATCTCCACCTCCAGCCCCAGCGAGTCATAGATCCCCATCTTCTCCGCCACCACGTAGGGTAGGTAGTCCATCGAGGACATGGCGCCGATCTTCAGCGGTGGCACGTGGCGCTCCTCCTTACCTCCCTTGCCGGTGCAGGAGATGGTCGCCAGTATAGTGAGTGCTCCTACGAGGAGCAGCGCGAGAGCAGATTGCTTATTCATAATTACATTGAAAGACAGCATTAGACTAATTATCTAATCGCAAAGGTACCTAAAAGAAAGTGAAGCACGGAGCGACATCTTCAAGAATTCGCATCAATAGTTTTTGCCCGAGAGAAGAGAATGTACAATAACGCTTATGGATTTCGGTTGCTTATCTGACCGAAAAGACCTAACTTTGTAAAACTTTTGGTACAGGCAGACAAAGACCTGATACCGCTGAGAAATAGAGTAATGGAGGATTAATGATTACGAATAATAAGAAAGATGTAGTCGATCTCGATCGACATCTCAATTGTCACCACTACGGATGCGCTCTACGCTGCCCCTTCAAGGCTCATACCCTGGGGCGAGGTGAGCATATGGTCATCGACAGCGAGAAGCACTTTATGTTTGTCTTCGTAGAGACGCGCAGTGCGTCGTACAGCTACAGGGACGAGACGGAGAAGCACGCCTGCCGCGGGGACTTCTTCCTCTTCCTCGGCACGCAGCGCACAGTCACGATCTACGGCGAGGGGAAGGAGACGAGAGTCTACACCTTCTTCTTCAGCAAGCCCACGCAGCTCTGCGACAACTACGCCATCTCCGGACTCAAGGACAAGGCACCCACATCGCACGTCTTCATCTCACTCCCCACGCACGAGTCGATCAAGATGGTCCTCCAGAGCATCATCTACATGCACGACCATCAGCTCAATTGCATCAACATCTACGAGTCGAAGCTCAAGGAGCTCTTCTTCTACCTCGGCGCCTTCTACGAGAGGGAGCAGGTGGCCTGGCTACTGGCACCCCTACTGCGTCAGGAGATCGACTTCAAGGAGTTTGTGGTCCAGAATTTCCTGCGAGCCAAGACGGTGCAGGATCTGGCCGATCAGAGGGGGATGCCGGTGCGGGTCTTCAAGAAGAAGTTTCAGGAGTCCTTCAATATGCCCCCCTACACCTGGATGCTCCAGGAGAAGGCGAAGTACATCGACCAGCAGCTTGCTGATGCCGCCGTACCCTTCTCGGAGATCATCAAGGACTTTGGCTTCTCCTCCCCCAGCCACTTCACCGTCTTCTGTCGCCGACAGTTTGACATGACGCCCACGCAGCGCCGCCACAAGCTCCTCCGCGAGAAGGCAAGAGCAGAGATGAAGGAGAAGTAATCCCGTCTCTACCTAAAAAGAAGAGGTCTCCCACAGGCTAATCACCTGCGGGAGACCTCTTTTTTTTGCTACCCCCCTGCGCCCCCGAACTAAACCCGGTATTAGTCGTCACTATTACCGGGTTTAGTGATCACTAATACCGGGTTTAGACTTCACCAATCTCTATCCTGCCCGATACGATACTCCCCGGCGGCGGGGATCCCTGCGGGATCGGGCGGGCGAGGTAAAACTCCAGTGCGTCTCCCCTGATGAGGTCAGGTCCGGATAGTAGTCTGATGCAAAATTATGGGTACCTTTGGTGAAACACCAAACCAAATCACTACACAATTATGAAATCAGATATCGAGATCGCCAGAGAAGCGACGCTCAAGCCGATCCAGGAGATCGCTCAGTCACTGAATATCCCCACACAGGACTTCCTCCCCTATGGTCACTACATGGGTAAGATCAGCCTGGATGTCCTCAAGGAGAAGCAGCACGGTGCCGGACACCTCATCCTCGTCACCGCCATCACGCCCACCAAGGCCGGTATCGGCAAGACTACCGTCTCCATCGGACTCGCCCTCGGGATGAATCAGATCGGCAAGAAGGCGATCGTCGCTCTCCGCGAGCCCTCCCTCGGTCCGGTCTTCGGCATCAAGGGTGGCGCCGCCGGCGGTGGCTACTCCCAGGTGCTGCCGATGGATAAGATCAATCTCCACTTCACCGGAGACTTCCACGCCATCACCTCAGCCAATAATACCATCTCCGCCCTCGTCGACAACTACGCTTACCGTCACCGCAACGACGACCAGGGTCTCTCCAAGATCACCTGGAGGCGCGTCCTCGACGTCAACGACCGCAGCATCCGCCACATCGTCACCGGTCTCGGGGATGGTAATGGTGAAGTGAATGAGACAGGATTTGACATCACGCCCGCATCCGAGATTATGGCGATCCTCTGTCTCGCCAAGGATATGGACGACCTCCGTCGCCGCATCGACAACATCGTCGTGGGGTATAAGAAGGACGGCAGCCCCTTCACCGTAGGGGACATGAAGATCGGCGGTGCGATCACCGTCCTCCTGATGGACGCCCTCCAGCCTAATCTCGTCCAGACGACCGAGAATACCGCCGCCTTCATCCACGGCGGTCCCTTCGCTAATATCGCACACGGATGCAACTCCGTCGTCGCCACCAAGATGGCGATCCACTACGGCGACTACGCCATCACGGAGGCAGGCTTCGGTGCTGACCTCGGTGCCGAGAAGTTCCTCGACATCGTCTGCCGTCAGAATGGTCTCCAGCCCGCTGCCACGATCCTCGTCGCCACTGCCAAGTCCCTCAAGCTCCACGGCGGAGTCAAGGACGC
>NZ_CAKRLH010000036.1 GCF_934359325.1 uncultured Porphyromonas sp. | reverse complement strand
TGGACATAGTCCATGGGACGATCCTCAGTCGTCTCCTCGACAAAGGTCTCGGAGCCGTCGGGAGCTACCTCGGTGAGCTTATACTGTACGCGGACGTAGGACTTATCGTTTATCTTCATTGGATTGTTGATTTTGCGCCTGACTTGTGAGTCAGCCACGTGATTAAGTTAAGCAAAATATAGAGCATCATCGCCCAGGCGATCCCCTCGATACCGAAGAGGATCAGTGCCACTATCGCTGCAAAGACGACGATGATGAGCCCGATATTGGCTCGCCAGCCCTTGGAGAGCTGCTTGAGCCCGAAGAACGGCACCTCGCAAACCAGAAGCCAGGCATCGATGATCATAAAGAGGACGAAGAGGACCTGATAGAGCGGCGTGGGCGAGACAGCGTGGCTCTCGAAGAAGAGCGCCAGCGGTGCCAGCATCACAGCATTTCCGGTAGTAGCCAGACCGATGAAGGAGGTGGTCTGACGAGGGTCGTTATTGAACTTCGCCAGACGATATATCGAGGCAGGCACGACCAGCAGAGGCGCCCAGCAAGCGACACCCCAGCCCAGTCCCCTTAGTACCAGCGTCAGCAAGATCGCCGGCGCGGCACCGAAGGAGATGACATCAGAGAGGGAGTCTAGATCACCACCAATGTCTGACGTAGCGTGGAGCAGTCGCGCAGTCATACCATCGAGCACGTCGGCGATCAGGCTCACGGCGATGCAGCAGAGCGCCGCCCGGAGCGAGACCGTGAGGTACATCACGATGGAGAGCGCTCCGAAGAGCCCGTTGGAGAGCGTCAGGAGATTGGGGATGTATTTATAGATCTGCTTTGCCATAGCTTCTATTTACTTAGACGTCTCACGGGGAGGCAGCTCCGCCAGCACAGTGACGTTACCGGTAACCGGCTCGTCGAGATCCACCAGCGGCTTACTTCCCAGCGGGAGGAATATATCGACCCGAGAGCCGAGCTTGATAAAGCCCAGCTGGTCATCGATGGCGCACGTCTCCCCCTCTCTGAGGTAGGTCTCTATGCGACGAGCCATCGCTCCTGCGATCTGGCGCACCACGATGTGGTGTCCCTCGGTAGTGACGATCTCGACGGTGGAGCGCTCGTTCTCCGTACTGCTCTTAGGGACATAGGCGGCGTAGAGATTGCCACGGTGATGACGCACATAGGTCACCTCGCCCGCCACCGGTACCCACTGAGCATGGACGTTGAAGAGGGACATAAAGGTGGAGATCATCAGACACCGCCCGCCCAGGACCTCCGGCTCATCCACCTCCTCGATCGCCACAATGTGCCCATCCGCCGAGGCGAGTACCAGTCCGTCCGTCGGCTTGCCGTGGATGCGGCGTGGAGAGCGGTAGAAATTGAAGGCAATGCCCAGCAACACCACACTCACCACAACGGAGAGCCAGAAGGGCCACCTCTGCTCCACGACCAAGTAGATGTAGAGGCAGAGGAAGCTGAGGAAGAGCCCCGCTGCGACTAAGAAGGTCGTACCCTCGTGGTGAATTTTCATTCCTCAAGCAGTGCCAATGCGTGCGTCAGAAGATGGTGACCCACTTCATATACCCCAGAGCCATCGGGTGTGCCAGCAGCTCATGGGTCGGAGTGATGCGAGTGGCTACCTTATAGGTACCGGGGAGATCAATATCCACCTTGAGCTCATACCGTCTGCGGGATCCCTCCTCGGAGACGAGGTGGAAGGTCTGCTTGCTGGCGAGGTGAAGCTTCTTCGTCTTGGTATCCTCGCGTGCGATGATCAGCTCGACAGCAAGGTCACTGCGCAGATCGTGCAGGTCGACCGTGACACTTCCCCGTGCGATACCGCCCACGGTGAAGTTGTTTATCAGGGTGCCGTCGTCCTTGATCATTCGGGTATCCACCACCTCGAGGTGAGACCACGACTGAGCCACGTGGCGCTCCCACTCAAGGAGACGACCGAGCTGCCTGTAGTCACTTGCACGGAGCATGGCACTGCGCTCTCCGAGCTGATTGTAGAATCGGTCAAAGTAATTACGGATCATCCGTCGCATCGTGAAGCGAGGGAGAATCTGCGAGGTGGCTGTCTTGATGGCATGGATCCAGCCCTCTGAGTAGGACTGCTCCTTATCATTGTCGTAGTAGAGCGGGATGATCTCCTCCTCCAGCATACGGTAGATGGTCGCAGCGTCGAGCTTGTCCTGCAGATTGGTGTCGGAGAAGGTGATCTTCTCGGTAAGCGACCAGCCTCCGCCCTTGACATAGCCCTCGTACCACCAGCCATCCAGGACGGAGAAGTTGAGCACGCCATTCATCAGCGCCTTCATACCCGAGGTACCTGAGGCCTCGAGCGGACGGGTCGGCGTATTGAGCCAAATATCCACGCCCGGGATGAGGAACTGGGACACACGGATGTCGTAATTGTCGACAAAGAGGATCTTGCCGAGGAACTCGGGACGCTTGGAGATCTGGAAGATATGTCGGATCAGCCCCTGACCGCCGCCATCGGCGGGGTGTGCCTTGCCTGTGAAGATAAAGATCACCGGGTGCTCGGGGTCATTGACGATCTTGGAGAGCCGATCGAGGTCGGTAAAGAGCAGGTGCGCTCTCTTGTAGGTGGCGAAGCGACGACCAAATCCGATGAGCAGCGTCCTCGGAGTAAGCGTCTCGAGGAAGGACATCAGCATGGTGGGATCCTGATTGAAGTCGCCCATATGTGCCTCGTAGCGGCGGCGGAGGTACTCGATGAGGCGACTCTTGAGCTCCAGTCTCCGCTCCCATACATCCTTGTCGGGCGTCTGCCAGACCTTATCCCACAGCTCGAGGCTGTCCTGGTCAGCCAGGATGTCGTCGCCGATGCTCTTCTCCATCAGATCAGACCAGGGCGAGGCCATCCAAGTGGGCAGGTGCACACCATTGGTCACATATCCAACGTGCAGCTCCTCGGGGAGGTACCCTCTCCATACGGGGGCAAACATCTCACGCGACACCTGGCCATGGAGCTTACTTACCCCATTGGCCTCCTGGCAGGTATTAAGTGCCAGGACACTCATCGAGAATTTCTCATGAGATCCCGGGACCTCACGACCGAGGTCGGTCAGCTCCTGGAGGGAGATGTGGAGCTTGTCGGCGTAGTGGCCTACATACTTTGCGAAGAGGGACTCGTCGAAGTAGTCGTGTCCGGCAGGTACCGGCGTGTGGCAGGTATAAAGCCCGGAAGAGCGGACCAGCTCCAGCGCCTGGTCGAAGTCGAGCCCCCCCTCGACCATGTGTGCCATCCGCTCCAGACCCATAAAGGCTGCGTGTCCCTCATTGGCATGATAGACATCAGATTCGATGCCGAGGAGACGGAGCATCTGCACACCGCCGATGCCGAGCATATACTCCTGCTTCATACGGTTCTCCCAGTCGCCTCCGTAGAGCTGGTGAGTGATCTGACGATCCCACTCGGAGTTCTCTGCGATGTCGGTATCCATCAGGTAGAGCTTCACCCGACCCACGTCGACACGCCAGATCTGCGCAGCGACCTCGTAGCCGTTGAAGGGCACACGAAGTATCATCGGTGCGCCATTGTCGTCACGCACCAGTGTAAGCGGCAGATCCTCGAAGTCCTGAGCCTTATACTCCGCCACCTGCTGTCCGTCGGCAGTGATCTTTTGGTCGAAGTAGCCGTAGCGATAGAGGAAGCCGACGCCTACCATATTGGCACCGAAGTCACTCGCCTCCTTGATGTAATCACCGGCGAGGATGCCGAGACCGCCGGAGTAGATCTTCAGGATATTGGTGATCCCGTACTCCATACAGAAGTAGGCGACAGAGGGGAGGTCGTCCCGCATCGGCTGGTCCATGTAGGCTCTGAAGCTCTCGTAGACCTGTGAGAGCCTCGCGAGGAAGTCCTGATCCTGAGTCAGCTCGGCGATACGACTCTGAGAGAGTGTATGGAGGACGTGGACCGGATTCCCCTTGGAGTGGTACCAGACCATCGGATCAAGATCCCTGAAGAGATGGCGCGCCGGAGCGTTCCATACCCACCAGAGATTATTGGCGAGCTCCTCCAGCTGCTGTAGCGATTGCGGTAGGTCGGAGAGTGCTGTGATATCTCTCCAGACGGGCTGATTAGCCTCCTTACTCCTTATCATAGTTATAGTCTTATTATGCGGATAGTAACCGAGCAAATTTACTTAATACTTTACAAACCACGAGGAGCCTCATAGACTTCGGATCAAAGATCATCCCTTAGCGCACTCCAGGTACGCCATATAAGCATCTGTCCCCCAGAGTGAAATACCAGGTAGGAAGTAGTCCAAAAGGAGATCCTGTCACCCCATACGGACAGATTTGCTCCTTATATTGTCCTATAATACGAGGAAATGGCTATATTGCACTAGTAAGTAAGACTAATGATAGAATGCTATGGCAAGGACCTCACACGGAGAAGGCTTCAAGATAGAGATCGACCTCGACAACGCATCTCCGCAAAGCGTATGGAACCAAATCTCGACCGCCAGGGGTCTATCGGAGTGGATAGCCCCGAGAGTGGATGTCTCGCTCAGGAAGATCCATGTATTCTGGGACGAGACCGGTGACGACCGCGCCGCAACGGTAACCGATCTGAAGAAGGGTGAGTATATCCAGTGGAACTGGAACGACTGCCCCACAAGCTTTGTGCGGATGGAGATCGTCGTGTCGGAGCTGTCGCACTTCGTCTCTCTTATGGTCAATGACCACGATGAGCACCTCGAGCCCGCCACGCTGCAGAAGATCTGGAGCAACCACCGCCGCAAGCTGAGACTCTCCCTCGGACTAAGCTGACGACGATCTGTGACACCTGCTATGATCTGCGGAGTAGCCCGCAGATCATATCACCGGTCATATACAGAAAGACCCGCTAGTACATCTCCGATACTAAGGGCTCTCCACGCACACCCATACGTAAGAGAAACAGCCACAAAGCGTCACCCCCGACCTGCCCCGAAGCTTATACAGATGTGACGCATCCGGGGATCGCCAGTAAGCACGGTGACAGCACCCGGAGGTATGCCCGCTCATCATACATCGGAGAGTAAGAGAAATCAGACGGACGACCGCAAGCATAAGAGAAAAAAGACCTTTGCAAAATGTTCTTTCGCCGAAAGAGCACCGCTTTTTCGGCAGGGGCTTTGTAGAATACCACAGATGCAAGGAACTGAGAGTGAGGGCAAAGGGAGTGTGCATACGCACATGACCAAGCCCGAATCTCGAAAGTGACGCCGCAGATGGGACGTTTTGCAAAGGTCTCAAAGAGGATTTTTCCGCCCGGGTGATTAAACCAATCCGACACCTGCTCATCATAGGGTAACAGACAAGCAGAAGATATGATACTGTATAAGGGCTCTCCACCCAATTGTAAGACGGAGAAGTGTGTAATATAGTCCGCCTATCGGACTAGAGAGATAAAGGTTTTGTTTATCAGATGCGTTAATTTCATTAAACAAGTTTTTTCGATTGGGACTGCGCGTGAGCGTGGTCCCATCTTTTTTGCCATATACCGCCCACCCAACTCCCTCCTCATCACCACAACGGCAGACGGACAGCACACCCGTGATCAGCCTCTCTCACAGGGTGCGAAACCGACACCCTCAAGGGAAATATCTATTACCGGTATTAGACAACACTAAACCCGGTAATAGTGACGGCTAATACCGGTATTAGAGTGACGTCAGGCCCTACGTCGCCACGACCTCCATCACATCGGCACCAAACAGCACAAAAAAAAAGCAGGGACCCCTCACGGTGGAGAGATCCCTGCTGTAGGTGTGATTATCCGTCCGAAGAAAGGCTTCGGCGGCTCCCTGTACCCTTACTGAGCTACCTCGGTATCAGGCACACTGGAGTAGAATATCTTTAGCGCGTTAGCTTCACGCAACTTCTGCTTGACTTCTGTTACGATACCCATCTTTGTGTCTCCGTCGATCTTCAGGATCGTCGTCATGTACTGGGCGTCAGCCTCAGACATAGAGTTCTTCTCCTGTGCGATGAAGTCAAAGATATCATTAGGCGATGCAAACTTATCATTGAGCTGGATAGCAGCCTCCGTACCATACTTGGCCTGATACTGCTTCAGCGGAACACCCATGTAGAGGAAGGTGGCAAGAGACTTTCTCTCGAGCTTGGTAAGTTCGGTAGCCTTGGGGAGACGTAGCTGCACCTTCAGGGTCACCTCACGTGCGGTGGTGACGATCATGAAGAAGAACAGCAGAGAGAAGATCAAGTCCGGGAGCGACATGGTGTTCAGCTCTGGAACTTCTTTCTCACCCTTTTTGGTAAATCTACTCATACTACTTCTTTAGTTCTGCTCAAGATGATTACTTCTTCTGCGAGCCGTACTCACGTGGTTCAGCCTCAGAGATCTTCTGCGGGAATCGATCCACGAGTACCTCCTGGTACTCCTTGGGAAGATCCTCAAAGGACTTGTTCCATTGCCTCTGCGCCATCTCCTCACGCAGCTCATTGTAAGCCTTGGTGAGGATGTTTTGCACTGCGATATAGTCGGAGTACTTGGTATCCACGTTATTGGTCAGAGAGATGACGTGATTCTTCGTCACCATCTGCTGTCCGATGTAGGGGAACTCCTCCGGCGTCAGCTCGGGGAGGGTCGGGTCGTTCGTGGGATTGAGCACGAAGTCCTTCACCTTCTGCTTGAGCTGATCGATCGTCATCACCTCGCCATTGGCAAGGATCTGACCATTACTATTCACCAGTACGCGCAGCATGTTACGCCTATTGACGTCGATCATGACGTCCTGCTGATCCTCGGTGGGTGCAGGGGGCAGCTGACGAGCGATACCCTTATCTGAGCCCATGGAGGTGGTCAGAAGGAAGAAAAGTAGCATGATAAAAGAAATATCCGCAGTCGAGGACCCATTGATACTGGGCACCTTCTTTGTTTTTCCTGCCATAGTATTGTTCTTTTACGATGTTACTTAAGCCTTCCTCTCAGATGCTGATGCGTGCTGCTTGGGTCCTGCGGACATGAACGAGGTCACGATCAGTGCGAGGACGTTAATCACAATGAGTGCATAGATGGTAAACATGCACATATCAGCCAGCTTCAGCCAGGACGGGGTGTTGAATTGCTGAGCATCCACACCCACGCGAAGTGGTGCGTCACTACCTACGAAGTAGGCAATGACCATGAGCACTATCAGTCCCAGGAGCGCACCGAGACCGCCGAGAGCAGCCTTGCGATTGGTCTTAAAGGACTGAGCAAATCCGACGATTCCGAAGATGATCATTGCCAGGAAGGCAATGGCGACCATACCGTACACCGTGTAGAGGAGTACATTGGTGAATACGGGCTCGGGGTACTCAGCATTGGGGTCAACGTAACCGCCGAAGACGGTCATACCGAAGGCCACGACGCCGAAGAGTGCCAGAACGATCAGGACAGTGCTCGATATTTTACGAATTTTCTTTACTGCCATGATTGTTTAGATACGATGCTGTACTCCGCGCTTGCTGGTGAAATCGATCATATAATCCACGAGAGTGATGGAAGCGTCCTCCATGTCACTCAGGATGCTCTCATAGCGAGAGAGGATGTAGTTGTAAAGCACCTGGAGGATCATCGCTACGATAAGACCGTAGATGGTGGTGATCAGGGCGACCTTCATACCACCGGCAACGACCGTCGGGCTGATATCACCGACCTGCTCGATCGTATCGAAGGCCTGTACAAGACCGATCACGGTTCCGAAGAATCCGAGTGACGGTGCGAGGGCAATGAAGAGGGTAATCCAGGACATGTTTTTCTCGAGGAGGCTGGCCTGTACACCACCGTAAGCGGTGATGGCGCGCTCTACTGCCTCAGGACCCTGATCGATGCGGAGGAGGGACTGGTAAGCGATAGATGCGATAGGACCACGTGTGTCACGAGCGATAGCGAGGGCGCCATTGACGTCACCACGATCGAGGGCAGCACGGATCTCATCGAGGAGCTTCTTGCTATTGGTATCGGCAAGGTTCAGGTAGATGATACGCTCGAGGCAGAATGCCAGACCGAGGATCATAACGAGAGAAATGATGGCCATGAAGCCAGGACCACCCTCGATAAACTTAGTCTTAAGTGCCTGGTGGAAACCCTCACTCTCAGCAGCCACAGGTACTTCGGTAGCGGGAGTCTCAGCCTCAGTAACAGCGGGAGCTGCCTGCTCGGTAGCCTCAGGCTCTGTTGTAGCCTCGTCCTGTGCAAAGGATGCACCGGCAAACCCCACCGTCATAAGACCGGCCAAGGCGATGCTTACTAGAAATCTTTTCATTGTAAGTTCTTTTTAAGATTAGTGATTTTTGGTAAAACAATGTCTTTAGGTGGTTTCGCTTCCATTCAGCCTTGACGAGGTACTTTCGGTTAGTCTCCTCTGCCCGGTTCTGCAGCAAGGATACCCCCTTTTGCGGAGAGAGAGGGATTCGAACCCTCGAAACGCTTTTGACGTTTACACGCTTTCCAGGCGTGCCTCTTCAGCCACTCGAGCATCTCTCCTTATATATGTGATCATCTCCCCCACAGTGAGTTATCCCTCCCGGACTAACGGCGCCGAACCTCCGTCCGTGCAACTCTATCACTCAATGATCGTACAAATCTACCTTATTTCCTCCAACCACACCAAAAAGTTGGCGCTTTTGACGAAAAAAGTTTGCCCCTCCGCCCGACTCGCCCTAAGGATCGGCGGTTACAGGTGCTAAATTAAACATTTTACGAGAATTGGCAAAAAGCTGACGACGCATATCGGCCTCACTGACCTCATATATGTCGGTTAAGCACCTCACAGTATGGACAATGTGCGAAGATTCATTTCGACGTCCTCTCCTTGGCTCGGGTGAGAGATACGGGCTGTCGGTCTCCACGACAAGACGGGTAAGTGGCAGGTGTCCCTTAATCACCTCACGGAGTCGGGAGTTCTTGAAAGTGACGATGCCATTGATCCCCACCATGAATTGCTCTCCAAGGCTGAGGATCGCCTCCAGATCCTCCTCCGACTCGGAGAAGGAGTGGAAGACGCCTCGCAATCCCTCGACACCCCACTCCCTCAGGAGCTTCACCGTCTCCGGCACGGCGGCACGCGTGTGCATACTCATCGGAAGGGCAAACTCCCTCGCCCACTCCACCTGACGGCGGAAGGCCTCGATCATCTGCTCCTTCCACTCCAAGCTCCAGTAGTAGTCCAGTCCGATCTCTCCGACACCCCGGTAGTACCCCGGGTTTGTCCGGAGCTCCCTCTCGAGCCCCTCCAGCTGCGCCTCCCAGTCCTCGCCCACATCGGTAGGCTCGAGACCGATCATAGGGACAAAGAGATCCGGCGCCATGGACACCGTCTCCCTCAGGCGACCGATGTACTCTCGTGAGGTATTGGGGAGCAGAACCGTAGAGACACCCGCCTCCCGACAGCGACGGATCACCTCAGGGCGATCGTCGTCAAACTCCTCCGAGTAGAGGTGAGCGTGCGTATCAATGAGCGGATACATCAGACGGCTCTTCCAGTCAATGTAGAGATGATATGCTCGAGTGCGGAGGTATCGACCGAGAGTGCACGCAGCTCCTCGAGAGCCGCCTCGGTGTACCGGTCGACCTCCTTAAGTGCCTCTGCGTGGATATTCCACTGCTCGTAGAGATTGGTCACAGACGCAATCCGGTCTGCCTCGCTCTCGATGGCGAGTGCCTCCTCCGCTCGCTTCGGGTCGCACTCGTAGAGACGGAGAAGGAGCCAAGTCTTTTTCCTATCTATAATGTCTCCCCCCTTGCGCTTACCAAACTTCGCCTCGCCGTAGACATCGAGGTAGTCGTCCATAATCTGGAAGGCTAGTCCCATCAGCTCTGCCGCACGGGCAACGTGCTCCCGATCCTCGACCGAAGCGCCGGCGACAGTCGCCCCCATCACCATACTCCCGCGGAAGAGCGCCGACGTCTTGAGGCTGATCATCCGGAGATAGCTCCCTATCGTCAGCGAGGAGAGCGGCGTGGTCTCAAACTCGAGGTCATACTGCTGCCCGCGACAGATCGCATCGGCCATCGTATTGAAGAGCGAGAAGATCTGCCCCAAGTACTCCGGGCGGATCGACTCCAGGCAGCGGTACGCCTCCACCAGCATCGCATCACCGGAGAGGATCCCGACATTGGCGCCCCACTTCTTATAGACCGTGGGCTCCCCGCGGCGCATCGGCGCATCGTCCATGATGTCATCGTGGATGAGGGTGAAGTTGTGGAAGGTCTCCACAGCCTTCATCACCGGTGCCACCTCCGCCGCCGCGCCCTCTGGGCAGAAAGCGCGGTAAGTCAGCAGCGCAAGAAGCGGCCGGAGACGCTTCCCTCCCTGTGAGAGGATATATCGGATCGGCTCATAGAGCCCGTGCGGCTCCCGAGCAGCGAGCTGCTCCACCTCCTCACCTATAATGTCGACCAGCTGGTCAATCTCCTTATCTATATTCATTTTCTCTTATTCCTCGATACGTAATACTCTCATCGCAAGATCTATCTCCTCCGGCTCACCGGTATGCTTCCCGACCGAGTCGGAGAGCTTGACGGTGTCCTGCCACGGCATCTTCTCGTCAAGCTTGCAGGCAAAGAGCTTCATCACGATATTCATCGGCTTGATCCCATGCCCGACATCATTGGTCAGGTTGGTTCCGATCCCGAAGGTCGCCCTGATCTTCCCGTCGCAGTACTCCTTGATCGCCGTCGCCTTATCCACATCGAGGGCGTCGGAGAAGACGAGATACTTCGTCTTCGGATCTATCCGCAGATCCCGGTACTTCGCCAGCACCTTGTCGGTGAAGGTCTGAGGGTCGCCGCTGTCCTGACGTAGGGAGGTAAAGAGTGCTGCATGCTTCTTGGAGAAGTTTTGGAGAAAAACGTCGGTGGTAAAGGTATCGGTGAGCACCGTGCCGAGGTCTCCGTCATAGACATCGATCCAGTCCTCCATAGCCATATAATTGGCCATCTTGTAGCCGTAGATTGCTGCATGAAACTGCACCCACTCGTGAGGATGGGTCCCGGTGACGCGGATGCCGTGCTTCATTGCGTAGAAGACGTTGCTGGTGCCGAAGAAGTACTTCCCCCCATGCTCGCAGAGGATCCGTGTCACCAGATCCTCCACCTCGCTACTGAAGCGTCGCCGCATGCCGAAGAGGCTCACCTGTAGTCCGTGCTCCTGCATGGCCCGAGCCTTCTCGAGCGCCTTGGAGCGCGTCAGCTCCAGATCGGGCTGCTGACCGGTCTCCCGATAGTATAGCTCCGACACCATCGCCAGGATCGGCGTCTCCCAGAGCGTGATGCGGTAGAGCAGGCCCTCTGCTGATATGTGGAGGTGACCCTCCGCATCCTGATCGATCGTAACTTCCTCCGGGTCGTAGGTGTAGCCATTGAGGTAGTCTATGTAAAGGGGTGGCAGGTAGGGGCACTCCTGTCGGAGGAAGTCCGCCTCCTCGCGTGTCAGCCGCAGCTCGCTCATCCGCACAATCTCCTGTCGGAGGCTCTCTGCAAAGCCCTCCGGGTAAACCAGGTTGTTGCGGTCGATGAACTCAAACCTTCCCCACGCTCTGGGGAAAAGCTTCATATACGCGTACCCGGTCGTAAACTTATAGAGATCCGTGTCCAGGATGCTCCGAATGATCATTCCACTCATTATATATAGGTGCTGAATTTATCGTCTGCCGATACCGTCGTACCGCAGCCCTACTCGCTTCACATCGGAGGGATCGTAGATATTGCGTCCGTCGATCACCACGTCTCCCCTCATCAGCTCCTTGATCCGGGGCCAATTGGGGAGCCGGAAGATCTTCCACTCCGTCAGGAGCAGCAGAGCATCCGCCCCTTCGACTGACCGGTAGAGATCTCTCGTGTACTGTACTCCGTCCGGCAGCACTCGCTTCGCCGTCTCGATCGCTATCGGGTCGCAGGCGACCACCTCCGCCCCCGCCTCGATCAGCTGACGGATCACCACGATAGAGGTCGCCTCCCGCATGTC
>NZ_CAKRLH010000035.1 GCF_934359325.1 uncultured Porphyromonas sp. | reverse complement strand
CCAAGTAAACAACTCAGTACTAATGGCATGAGGAGAATAGACCTCTATAAGTATATATTAGATGGGTAAATAGTAAACGGCTTTATGAGAGTGTGGAGAGATAATTGCGTCTTTTTGCTTGCTGTTAAGTGTATTTTTCTTCATTCACATTAGATGTTATTTCTAATCACAGCGCATATCAGCCTAGTTGGCAAATGGGGTGTGTGGGTCGCCGAGCTGAGACCCTTCTTCCCGAGACCCGCCAGGGTGTCGCACTTATCAGGGAGTCATGCAACCAGTGCGACACCCTGGCGGGGTCGCTGTGTCGTTTGTGATGCCTGATCCACGGGTCTTCGGGGCTACGCCCCTCGACCTGTGGCTATGGAGCGGGCACCCACAAGGGGTGCTTCGCTCCCCACTCTTCACATTGAGCTGATTGACTTCTGTGCCACTTAAATGTGTCTCCCCTGGTTACTAAGCAAACAAACAGCATCAGTTAAATTATTATAGATACATTTGTCGTGTAATTGAAATATAGGATAGTACATTGTATCATATCAATTTGTTAGGACTCGGATTGTACAATCATAATTATATTGGATGTATGAAAAGAATACTATTCTTCTGCCTGTTGTTATTGTCTTTCAGTTGTTCCGCTTATACTCAGCAGAGCCAAAAGATGATATACAACAATGACTTTGTTAGCAAGCTTGACTCCATACAGATTGGAAATAGCCCGGCGCAGGTCAAGCTTTTATTGGGCAACCCATACAAAAGGACATTCGCACAGTATAAAGATGGAAAAATTGTGGAGCAATTGTCCTACAAGACAAGTACTGATCACCCATACTTAGAATGGTCTGAAATAATATATAAGTTTTCATTTTTGGATTCTAAGCTTATTGCTGTTGAGGACAACGAGTATCGAAAAGGTAGCAATGCCCAAATAATTGTAAACGAAGGAGGTATATCCCAATTTATGACCCAGGTGCTTCCCTTCATCCAGCTTGATGATAATACTAAGCAATCATCTTCGTGTCACTGTAAGGACTGCACATCTACTTCCACAAAGCCATAGATATAATCAGCATCCCGATAAGTGGCAGAGTGTTCATCACAATGAGCTACTCTGCCTTTTTATTTTAGCATACAGTGCTGGTCACAAATGAAGAATTTTAGAGGTAGATAAACCAAGAGTTGATGTGAAAATGGGGAAAGAAGCGCACCGTAGTGGGGTGTCCGCTCCATAGGCATCGGTCATCTGTGTGGCAGTTACCGATGTAAGAGAACCTCCCGACCCCGATAGGGTGACGCCGAGCAGGTATCCTCTCTATCCCTAAGGGTACACTGCCTCCCTACCTACCCTCTTCATAGGCCATGATCGCAACCCTTTTTTATCCTAACACGGGATGTTGGTAGAGTGTCAGTAGAGGGGGAATGAGTGTTAGGATGTGTGGAAAACTTTTTCTCGGGTTTTGCTTGCTTTTGTGGGCGAAAAAAAGAACTCAGAAAGCAATCGGGATAACCAAACTTTTACCCCAAAAGTTATGCACCACTTTTCCACAGCCCCACTCACACTCTGTGCAACCTGCCAAAGTCGCCGGGGTAGAGGGTTCCTCGGGGGTCCGAACCGTTTCACCAACACTTTCCACACCCTTCCTCATCATCCTTTACAGCATTTCATCAAGTCTATCTCTCTAAAGGTATAATAGGATGAGAGGAGCGGAAGCGACACAACGTGTTGGGAAAAAAGGAGAGGGGACTATGGGTGACGCATTAGATCTTTACAGCTATGCAGAGGAGATCTGCGGCTGGAGATCCCTCTTCTAATGCACCCGACTGCCGATCCCGCAGGGGCAGAGCCCCGTAGGGATCATCGCTCCTTAGCCCGCGTGTCGAGGCACGAAGTGCCGAAGACCGCGGGAGAGGATGCCAAGAAAGATAAACGACCCCGCCAGGGTGTCGCACTTATCAGGGAGTCATGCAACCAGTGCGACACCCTGGCGGGGTCGCGATCGCTTGTGATGCCTGATCCACGGGTCTTCGGGGCTACGCCCCTCTACCTGTGGCTATGGAGCGGGCACCCGCAAGGGGTGCATCGTTCCCCACTCTTCATAATGTGTTGATAGACTTCTGTGCTATTTAAGTGCTTCACCCCTCATAGGGGGGCAAAAAACTACCCTCTCCTAGAGAGTTTTCTCTAAACCCGGTATTAGTGATCTCTATTACCGGGTTTAGTTGACACTAATATCGGTATTAGATAAGCGGCTGATCCTGAGCATCCGTTTTTGCTGCCGCTTAGGGGGCTCTTCTTACCTCCTTTCATACACAATTAAGTGCCGAAAAGTGTATCATCACCACACTTTTCGGCACTTAATGGTGTGTCAAGGGCTGTGTTGCGCTTTTCCGCGAATGTTTATCCCGGGTATGGGAGATGGGAGTATCAGCCCGGTATAAGCTCTCTATAGACCCAGTAGCTTAGGGAACCACTCGGCGAGAGGAGAGGGGCAGCTCAGCAGTCCGTCATTGTACTGAAGGTTGCGGAGTGAGAAGCGGATGCGCTTCTCGGGGCTGTACTTGCTCGTGTATATACCAAGGCTCCTCCCGCTGACAGAATTCTCTGCCTTGACCTCTACAGGTATGATCCGCTCGCCCCACTGAATGACAAACTCCACCTCTGCCGTATTATCGGAGGTCCAGTAATAGGGATGTCTATTGTCAAGTAGTGGCATGAGTGATTGCAGGATAGCATTCTCTGCCAGACTTCCCTTAAACTCCGTAAAATTGGCACTCGGGCTCATCACTGTGGATGGTGGGAGATTGGCAAGACGGCGCAGCAGCCCGCAGTCGCACGCGTAGACCTTAAAGGCTCTTGGATCCTCGTACGCAGAGAGCGGTAGTCCGGGCTTGGATATATTGAATATCCGGTAGATCATCCCTGCGTCCTCGAGCCAGAGAAGCGCATCCTCGTAGTCCTTGGATCGGGCGCCACTTCGGATCACTCTGTAGATAAATTTCTTATTCTCCTTGGTCAATTGTGAGGGCAGCGAGTGCCATACGGACCGGATGCGAGGGATGTCGCGAGGCTCTGCATACTTGGAGAAGTCCAGCTCATAGAGATCCAGTATGTCCTGTAGGACCTGCTCCACGCGCTCCATTCCCTCTCCATCAAGGAGTGCAGTGGCTGCCTCGGGCATACCTCCGCAGACCAAGTAGCGTCGGTACTCGGTGGTGAGTTTATTGAGGATGACCTCGGGGAGATGCTCCGGCTGCTCCATTTCCTCCACGTAGGAAAAGGTCTTTGGGTCTGCCGTGCGGAGAAACTCTCTGAAGGTGATCGGGTACATGTGCATCAGGCTTACCTTGCCCACCGGTACGGTCATACTCTTGCGCTTCACGGCCACGCCCAGCAAGCTCCCCGCAGCCAGTATGTGGTACTCAGGAGCATCCTCGTAGAAGTACTTGAGGCTATTTAGGGCCTCCTCACACTCCTGTATCTCATCAAAGATGAGGAGTGTCTTCCCTGCCTCGATCGGAACATCTGTATAGAGGGCAAGCTCCTTAAGGATCCGCTCCGGTCTCTTGGAGGTGCTGAAGACTGACTTGAGCTCCGGCTGACGATCGAAGTCAAACTTGGCGTAGTAGTCGAAGTGATCGGCTCCAAACGTCTCCATCACCCAGGTCTTGCCGATCTGCCGGGCGCCCTCAAGCAGGATCGGCTTCCTGTGAGGGGAGTCTATCCACCGGATGAGTCTGTCGGTTATGTCTCGCTTAATAGCCATAATACACTTTTAAGTACGGAAAAGTGTCAAAAATCACACTTTTCCTTAGTTAATAGTGCAATTATAGCGATTGTTGGGCATATCGCCTAATAGGCTTGGATGGGGTAGGAAGAGGTGGTGCACTTGAGCGTTACTGGAGCCACTCCACTCATCGTGAAGAGTGGTGAACGATGCACCCCGACAGGGGTGCCCGCTTTTTAGACCCGGGTCAAGGGGCGTAGCCCCGACGACCCGGGGGTCAGGCGTTGCTAGCGATCCCGCGACCCCGCTAGGGTGTCGCACTGATTGACTGACTGGTATGTGCGACACCCTGGCGGGGTCGTATACCTTGAATGCATCGTCGTTTCCCGGGGTCTTCGGCACTACGTGCCTCGACACCCGGTCTAAAAAGCGATGATCCCTCCGGGGCTTCGCCCCTGCGGGATCGGCATGCGGTAGCAGCATGGCTGGGATCAGTCGACAGGATTGCACAGCGGCAGGGATTATCACTTCTTTGCAGTAGAGCTCAAGTGCGTCACCCCTGGGGGTGGTGGGAGTAATTATTCTCACTATAGGACTTTTGTGTACCTTTGTCTCAGTAAGGGGCTTTGCGTAAGGAGAGACACCTCTACAGGAACGAAACTTCAGCTATCTGATAAGAGTTATGAGCCATACACCTGAGATATATCCGCTGTGTCAGCTGCCGGATGCTAATGTAGAGCGCTACGGGGGGGCAGCCCCCTGCCTGCTCCTGCGCGATAATGCCTCCAGGACGTGGCATGAGATGAGCCAGCAGGCCTTTGCCGACCTGACGCACCGGATGGCTGCGGCACTCCTTCGCTTCGGGATCCGTCCGCAGGAGGGGGTGGCGATCTTGTCGGAGAATAAGGCGGAATTCCTCGCCCTAGACCTTGCCGTGCAGCAGATCCGCGCCTTCAGCATCCCCATCTATGCCAGCTCCGCCGCCGGAGAGATCCGCCATATCGTGACGGAGGCGGAGATCAGGCTGATCTTCGTGGGCGACGACCGGCAGTACAGCATGGTGAGCGAGGTGGTGAAGGATCTCGACTGCACGGTGGTCTGTATAGAGCCGAGCGAGAGAAGGCCCTTCGACGGCACGAGACTGGATGACTTCCTCCGGATGGAGGATGCCGAGTATGAGCGGTATCGGGCGGAGATCAAGGAGCGGATGGCAGACTACAGCCTCGACGACATCGCCTTTATCCTCTACACGAGTGGTACCACCGGTACATCTAAGGGGGTTCCGCTCACACAGCGCAATATCATCACCGCCATCAAGGCGCACTTGGTGATCGAGGGCATGAAGCCGGGCAGGGTGTCGCTGATGTTCCTGCCGCTGGCACATATCTTTGAGAAAATGTTTAGCCTCCTCTGCCTGCAGTGCGGGGTGACGATAGCAGTGAATGAGAATGCCCGCTCGCTCTTCCACTCCCTCAAGGAGGTGCATCCGCACTTTATGTGCAGCGTGCCGCGCCTCTGGGAGAAGCTGCATCAGGGGCTGATGAAGTACGTACGGGAGGCGCCTAAGTCGCTCCAGAGCGTGGCTCGACGGTCGATGAGCGTGGCGACTGCCTATCAGGAGAAGTATATCTCGACGGGGCGGAGGGCGCCTTTCTTTCGGAAGCTGCAGTACAAGTTTTACGACAACATCTTCTTCCACACGATCAAGAAGAAGCTCGGCATCGACCGGGGGCTGGTCTTCCCCACCTCCGGGGCGGCACTCAATGAGCACGTCTACCGATCGCTCCTCTCGATGGGCATCCCGATCATGTACGGGTATGGCCTGACGGAAACGACGGCATCGGTATCCTTCAGTCGTCAGGGTGACTTCGTGATCAGCTCCGTGGGGCGTGTCATCGACCCGGTGGAGGTGAGGATCGATGAGTCGGAGGGGGGCGAGATACTGGTGCGGGGTGATACCATCACGCCGGGATACTACAAGCGTCCGGAGGAGAATGCGAAGGTCTTTACGGCCGATGGATTTTTCCGCACGGGGGACCTCGGCCGGATCGATGAGAAGCGGAATCTCTTCTACATCGAGAGGAAGAAGGATCTCTACAAGACCAGCAACGGGAAGTACATCGCTCCGAACTTCCTCGAGGGGCAGATCCTGCAGGACGAACTCTTCAGCCAGGTGGTTACTATCGGCGATAAGCGAAACTACGTCACCGCTCTCGTGGTGCCGGACTATAAGGTGCTGAGTGAGCTGATGGGCGAGGGAGCGCCGACCGATCCGAAGGAGCTGGCAGCGAGCGAGGAGGCGCAGAGGATCGTCAAGGAGCATATCAATGAGACGCTCCGTGAGCAGGCCGACTACGAGCAGGTGCGGCGCTTTGTGCTGCTGACAGAGCCCTTCTCGGTAGAGAACGGACTCCTCACCTCGACGATGAAGATCCGTCGGGCGCATATCATCGAGCGCTACACGCCCGAGATTGACTCCATGTACGGCTACTCGGTAGACGACAAGCCCGAGCTCTGATCTCCGGAGAGAGCAAAAAAAAGGCGTCCGAGGAACATGTAAAGTCCCTCGGACGCCTTTTTTGGTAGATACTTCGTACCGAATTTATACCTCTAATTGAAGAATAATATTCTTTTTGGCGAAAAAAAAGAGAAGTAAGTTTGTTTGCAACCAAAGTGAAGAATAAACAAATGAAATCAGAAAAAATGTCATCCGGAGTGAGCAACTGATCCGATAATAGTCCGTACATTTGTGTCGTGAAGCTTGGTGCGAGGCATTTCGATCGCTCTGTCGGACACCAATGCGAACCTTTTTATTACTCACTTAATACATTATTATGAATCGCTGTAAACCAAAAAAACTCCTGGTGCTGCTGCCGATCCTCCTGCTCCTCCTACAGACAGGATGCACGATCGGTGACGAGCTGAGTGAGACGGCGAGCCTGACCCTCTCGGAGGTAGGGATAGTCTCACTCGATCCGGGTAAGGTGTCTCGCGAGATCGGTGTGACGACGGATGCCTCCGACTGGAGCTGCTATACCGCCAATAGCTGGATCTCGGTCACCAAGAAAGATGACCACACCCTCCTCATCAGTGCGGAGGCTAATCCCACCTCCGATGCGCGTCTGGGGTCCGTCGTCGTGACGGCATCCGGTGTGCGTCGCCAGCTCACCATCATGCAGGGTAAGGGCACGGAGGTGATCATAGCTCATGCCGGTAGTAGTGCCGGCTCGAGTGAGCTCTCGATCAGTCAGTGGGGCGAGACCCGCTCCATCGATGTGGAGAGCGGGACCGACCTCTGGACTGCCAAGAGTGACGATGAGTGGATCACCGTTACGCCCTATCCCGTCGCCAAGCGGATCGATGTCCGCGTGGCACCCAACCGCAATCGCGAGCCGCGCGAGGGCAAGATCATGATCACCCTGCAGGGTGAGAGCAGCGGGGGAGCTGAGATACGCGTGTCTCAGAGTGGGGTAGACTGGTTTATACTCCCCTATATGAACTTCGAGAGTGCTACAAGACCCGACATCCAGCTCTTCGAGGAGAAGAGGGGTGGGGCGATCGAGGACGAGAGTGAGCGTTTCTTCACCTTCTCCACCACGAGCAGCGCCTTCCCTCGTGTCGTATATACGATCTATGCGGGTGGGGCCTACCTGTATGCTCAGGTGGATGCCTCCTCGACGCAGCTCCTCCTCGGTGAGGCGCGCCTGGAGCTGATCAGCTTCCTCAAGGAGAATGGCTTCACTGAGCAGGTGGATGAGAATACCTTCCGCCACAAGGATAAGCGCAATCTGACAGTAGAGATCAAGCCTTTCTTCAAGAATACGCCACACCTCCTCTTCTCCTACAAGCCGGAGCAGCCCGCAGCAATGCCTACCTTTGAGACTCTGCCACTCGGACTGACCGACTTTGGCATCACGAAGGAAGAGGTGAAGAAGTATGAGGACAGCGTAGGCGGCGAGGAGACCTACAATTATGAGGATGAGTACGAGTTTGTCACTCCTCCGGGTAAGTACGAGGCCGATGGGCGGCTCTATCTCTTCCATCAGGATAAGAAGAGCGGCATCTATCAGCTCGAGAAGACCCGTCAGTACTTCCTCGACACGGATAGAGGATTCTGGAACTATAAGGGGTACTTCACGCCGACCAACGAATTTATGGAGCTCTGCGAGAGGGAGGGCTTCCACTTCGAGGAGTACAACATCCTCGAGCATGTCTATGTCTTTGTCTCCAAGGAGAAGGGGCTGACCTTAGGTGCTCAGTGTAAGAAGTTCTTCGGAGATCCCAAGCCGATCATCGTCCTGCAGATCAATCCGGGAACCAAGATGATTGCTCACAAAACCAACCGTAAGTAAACCACCATACGACATAATCAGATCATGAATAAATCACTATATATACTTGCATCGCTCCTCACGGCACTCCTCTGCTTCGGATGTACGCCTGAGAGCTTAGAGAAGGAGCCGACCATGCTCGAGCTCGACAAGCCGGAAGTACGCCTCACCAAGGACAAGGGCGAGCTGGTCGTCAGCGTGCAGACCAATGAGGAGTCCGTCGTCGCCATCAGCAATAGAGACTGGATCACTGCGGTACCTGAGGGTAAGTCCGTCAAGCTGGTCTATGATGAGAATAAGGTGATCGGCCAGCGTGATGCCGTCGTCCTCGTGCAGGCGGGAGACTTAGTCAAGGCTCTTAAGGTGACCCAGGAGGGCAACGCCCTCGATGTGACCACCGTCCCGGAGGCGATCGTACTGGAGCCGTGGGACAGCGAGGTTACCATCAGTGTCCGCGTCAATGGCGAGGGCTGGACCTGCACCTCAGCCACCGACTGGATCCAGGTCACCTCCCTCCCGTGGAAGAAGGAGGTAATCCTCCGCGCAGAGTCTAATAAGAGTGGCGGTGCGCGTCAGAGCGAGCTCATCTTCCAGGTAGAGGGAGAGACCGGCACAGTATCCGTACCGGTGAAGCAGAAGGAGTGGCCGCTCTTCCTCCTGCCCTACATTGACTTCGAGTACGGCACCATGAGCCTCATCTCCCGCTTCGAGATGGAGCGCAGGAGCATGATCAAGCAGACGCTCACCGGCTCTGTCACTTTCACGACCACCAGCCCGATGATGAGTCAGATAGCCTACTCCTTCTCCACCAAGGGTGTGATGACTGCCGCACAGGCTTACATCGCCGCCGACTACACGACCACCGATGAGGATGGCGAGACGATGATCACAGAGGAGACCATGCATGTCATCGACTCTGCACTCCTCGCTGAGGGCTTCACGGAGAAGCAGGGCAAGCTGCGCTACTTCAATCCCAGCAATCGCGTCGTAGCCTCCATCAAGGACCACACCTACGACCCCAATATCGAGTACATCTACATCCCGAAGCAGCCGCAGGCTTACAAGACCTTCGACAAGATCCCCTACATCCCCGTCGCATTTGGTGCCGACTACAGCGAGGTACAGAAATACGAGCAGGAGAATGGCGGTGTCTACTATCCCGATGCCGACCAGTATGACGATGCGAATGGTCTCTGCTACTTCGAGTACAAGGTGCCCGGCAGCAAGCAGATCAAGTCGCGCAACTACTATCTCACATGGGATGCTAAGAAGCAGAAGGTCGGCATCCTCCTGGCTACCTTCCAGGAGTGGTCTGACATCAATCTGGTCTACTGGGAGTACAACGGCCGTCTCAATATCACTGAGGAGTTCCTTGCCCTCTGTGAGAAGGATGGATTCAAGTACAACGGCAAGACCTCTGACGGCAAGATGGACGTCTTTGTCAATGCCTCTAAGGGTGTCCAGATGAGGACCCAATTTGCACATTTCCAGGGCGAGGAGGATCCGTCGCTCGTCATCATGATGTTGCCCTACGAGGCCTCCAATACACAGACGAGCGCTCTCGACCATAAGATGACTCAGATGAAGAAGCTATGGAAATGAGACAGATGTCAAGTATGGGGCTCTTAGCCCTCTTCCTTACCCTTGGTCTCGGTCTTGCCTCCTGCTCCGACAGGACGGCACTCGACCCCGAGGAGCCTGAGCAGTCTGCCGAGGTCGATCCGGCAGGTCAGGGGGCGACGGTCCCCGGTCTCGTCCGCGTCCGACTGACGCCCGACCTGGCCGATAAGATCGGTACCCGCGCCCTCCGTGCTGATGATCCTGCGCTACGGAGCTCCGATGAGTCTATGAGCGATCTCCTCCGGAGTATCGGTGCCCGCGAGGTGCGTCCGGTCTTCATCATGGAGCCTGCCTATGAGAAGCGTATGCGCCGGGCGGGGCTACACCTCTGGTACGACATTATCCTCGATGAGAGTGCCGGTGAGAGCACTACACTCCGCTCTGCTTCTCAGGTCGCCGATCTCCCCGGAGTGGATCTGGTGGAGCAGGTGCCTCTCTACCGGACGATGGATGAGCCGGTATTCTTCCCTCTGAGAGCCTACGGCTTTGACTCCGAGCGTGACGAGAAGGATGTGATGCCCTTCAACGACCCCTACCTCCCCAAGCAGTGGCACTACCACAATACAGGCTCGGGACTCAAGTCGCTCAAGGGCGCTGATCTCAATCTCTTCGAGGCGTGGAAGCAGGAGACCGGAGACCCCTCCGTCATCGTGGCTGTCATCGATGGTGGTGTCTACTATGAGCATGAGGACTTGGCTCAGAATATCTGGGTCAATCCGAGTCCCGGTCAGGGCGAGTACAAGGACGATATCCACGGGTACAACTTTGCCGACGAGGATGCCAATATTGCTTACGACGCCCACGGCACGCACGTGGCGGGTGTTATCGCTGCGGTGAATAACAACGGCATCGGCGTCTCCGGTGTCGCCGGTGGTAATGGCAGTCCCGACACTGGTGTGCGGATCATGGTCTGCGATGCCTTTGGGCGAAAGAATGGTCAGGCCTTTGAGCGCGCCTTTGTCTACGCTGCCAATCATGGCGCCGTCATTGCGCAGAATTCCTGGGGTGGATCCAAGTTTATGTCCCCCTCGCTCAAGGCCGCGATCGACTACTTCATCGACTGTGCCGGCTGCGATGCCGATGGCAATCAGCTGCCCGACTCCCCGATGAAGGGTGGGGTGGTACTCTTTGCTGCCGGTAATGAGTCCTCGGATGATATGTCCTACCCCGCCGCTTACGGTCCGGTGGTGACCATCTCCGCCATGGCTCCCGACTGGAAGAAGGCGTACTACACCAATCGTGGCGAGTGGATCAAGCTGATGTGCCCTGGTGGTGACCTTCACTATCCCGGCGGACAGATCTACAGCACCTCGGTGCAGAAGAAGGTGGACGACGAGGGAACAATCCTCGCTGCACAGAGTTACTACGAATTCATGCAGGGGACCTCGATGGCCTGTCCTCACGCCAGTGGTGTGACCGGGCTGATCGTCTCCAAGTATGGCGGACGTGGCTTCACGAACGCTGACTGTAAGCGTCGCCTCCTCTCTGCACTCCGCCCGGCGGACATTGACGAGTACAATCCCGGATTTGAGGGCATCCTCGGTGCCGGGTACCTCGATGCTGCTCGTGCGCTCGACAGCGATACCTCCAAGGCTCCTGAGCAGGTCAAGGACGTAGAGGCAGAGCCGGGATATACCGACCTGACCATCACCTTCCCTGCCGTCGCAGACCCGGATGATCGTACCGCAAGCTACTACGTCATCTACTACAGCGATAAGGAGCCTCTCACCGCCTCTACCTACAAGAGTGCGAAATCTACCAAGGTCTTCGGACTGAAGTATAATGTGGGCGAAAAGGTCTCCTATACCAGTCGCAACCTCTCGATTAATCAGGGCTACCACTACGCGATAGTGGCGGTAGACCGCTGGGGCAATGAGGCAGCTCCCACCTTCTTCTCCTCCTCTACGCTCGACAATGCCGCCCCCGAGGTGACCGTCGAGGGACCTAAGGAGATCCGCCTCGCCGGTAGTGAAACCGCTCGTCTGCTCCTCAGGGTGGCCGACCCCGAGGGTCACACTTGGTCCTACACCATGAAGGGCGACCTCCTCGGCATCACTGCCACGAGAGAGGAGGAGACGATCCTCGTCGATCTCTCGGCAAGAGGTTCCGTCGGTAAGCACGACTTCTCAGTAGTCGTCAGGGATCAGTATGGTGCCGAGACGGAGGTGAAGATCTCCTACGAGGTCTACCTCAACTCTGCCCCCGTGCTCTCCAAGCCGATCACGCTCGCCTACCTCCCGATAGGCCGTGAGCAGACCATCTCTCTCGGAGACTGCATCACTGATCCCGATGGTCATAAGCTGACCTACTCGGTCACCTCCTCAGCCGGTCAGGTCGTCTCCGCCAAGCTACACGATGGCGTGCTCTCCCTCA
>NZ_CAKRLH010000034.1 GCF_934359325.1 uncultured Porphyromonas sp. | reverse complement strand
ATGCTGGGTGAGCATGGTATGGATGAGGAGGGCTTCTCGGGACGAAATGGCAGGACCACGATCTACGACTACTGGTCAATGGAGTCGATGAGGGCTCTCCACCAGCCGACCCTGCGGTCCGAGGAGCAGCGGGAGCTTCGTGAGCGGTACCGTCGACTGCTTGAGCTGGTTCGCCATCCGGTCTTCGATCATGGGCTTTTCTTTGACCTAATGTATGCGGTAGGCGACAGGCTGGATCCCGGGAGACAGTATGCCTTCCTCCGCTACCGTCCGGGCAAGCTGGCACTTGTGGTCGCCAACTTTGCCGATCATACTGCTGATCTCGCACTGCCGCTCCCGAGACACGCCTTTGATACCCTGCACTGTCAGGAGGGGAGGAGCTGCAGGATGCTTGACTTCCAGAGCGGAGACGAGGAGGTGGTGACATTGGAGAGTGATCGACCCTACACCATCAGGGTAAGGCCGCATGACTACGGCGTGCTCCTCTTTACTCCCTTGAGTCCTTACTTCCCCGAGTGAGATGACCCGTCAGATAGAGACTTACTTCGAGCAGAAAGGAGTCAGGCCGACTGCCAATCGGGTACTTGTGCTGAGGGCGCTCCGAGCTGAGGAGCATCCGGTGACGCTGACTGACCTGGAGCTGACGCTGAGCCCGATGGACAAGTCCAGCATCTTCCGTGTGCTGACGCTCTTCTTAGAGCAAGACATTGTCCATGCCTTTGAGGACGGACGAGGGCTACTCAATTACGAGCTCTGTGGCAGTGAGGGACCCTGCGACCGGCGGGACGAGCACATCCACTTCTACTGCGAGTCGTGCCGACAGTCCTTCTGTATGGAGGATCTCACACTACCCGAGATGGAGTTGCCGGAGGGCTTCACGCCGCACTCCATCTCCTTTGTCATCAAGGGCGAGTGCCCCAAGTGTCGCCGTCGGCACGAGAGTGACTGACCACGATCGAAAAGGAAGCAAAGAGCCAACCCCCTCAGGAGGATTTCTAATACCGGTATTAGTCTCTTCTAATACCGGTAAAAGTCTCTTCTAATACCGGTAATAGATAGAGGGTAAAGTCCTCTCCGGACTTAACTTACTTAAGGAAATAATTCAGTATCTTTCGCTTCGAAAACAAAACCGATTTTTCCACTATTTTATATGATGAATCGAAGACTTAATACACTCCTGTCGCTCCTTCTGATGTTAGCCTTCGTCACAGTGGCAAAGGCACAGACTGAGAGCGGCCTCCGGGTCATCACCGGTCTCGTACTTGAGACCAATGGTGAGCCGATCCCCGGCGCGACGATCTATGCACCACAGGCCGCCAAGGGGGCGATCTCTGAGGTGGACGGCTCCTTCAGGATCGAGGTCCCGGTCGTTGAGAAGACACTCTCCGTCAGCTATGTGGGTATGTCGACTGTTGTCCTGAGTCTCAAGCCGGACAAGTCCTACTACAAGGTGACCCTCTACGAGGATGTGGCCAAGCTGGACGAGGTGGTGGTCACCGGCTACCAGACGATCTCTAAGGAGCGTGCAACGGGCTCCTTTGCGATCATGGGTAAAGATGATATCAGCAAGAAGCTGGACACCTCGCTCCTCAAGCGACTGGAGGGTGGCGTCGCCGGTCTGCAGTCTCGTGGGGGAGGTGAACTGCAGATCCGTGGCATCACCTCTCTTCTCGGCAATACGAAGCCACTGATCGTGGTGGATGGGATGCCGCTCGAGGGCGATCTCTCGAGCATCAATCCCTCCATGATCGAGCGAGTGACAGTGCTTAAGGATGCTGCTGCCGCCTCTATCTATGGAGCGCGAGCTGCCAATGGCGTCATTGTCATCAATACCGTGAGTGGCTCTCGAGATGGGGGATTCAGTCTCACTTATGACGGGGTGATGGAGATGACGGCAAAGCCCTCGTATGACTACCTACACCGCATCTCCTCCGCGCAGCTCGTTGAGCTCTCGGAGTATGTCATGCAGAGCCAGTTCCCCGGTATTACCTGGTCCCTGCTCTCATCCCAGAGGCAGGCTTATCCCTACTTCATGGAGCTCTTCTCCAAGCGGAGTGAGGGGCTGATCTCTGACACAGAGTATCAGGCAGAGCGTAGTCGACTGTCAGGCTACAGCAATACCGGCGATATAAGGGATGCACTTCTTCGTACGGGGCTAATGCAGACGCATAACGTCAGCATGATCAAGTCCGGTAAGGGGAATCGCTTCATCGCTTCGGTCAATTATGCCGGCAATCACCCGACGGATGCTCTGTCACGTGATCGGTCGATCGGCTTCTCGCTCCGTAATCTGATCGACTTGTCTGACCGTCTCTCGAGCGATATTTCCGTGTCGGGCAACTATGGACGATCCTACTCCGACGATGGTTCCCCCAGTGCGCTCAGTCTCCTTTATAGCCTTCCCTCTTATGTGCCCATAGTAGACAACGGATCCTATCTGAGTCTCCCGACGGAGCGGAGTGAGAGCTCCAAGGCTGATCTCCTGGCGAAGGGGCTGGAGAGCGAGGAGTACAATCCTCTCCGTGATCGTAGCATGGAGTGGTCTCGAGGGGAGAATAGCTACACGCGTGTCAATGCAAAGCTGTCCTATAAGCTGCTCACCGGTCTCACACTTGATGGTCAGCTGCAGGTGGAGAAGGGAGCCAATTACAGCAAGAACTTTGCTGATGCCACCTCCTACACCGTCCGGCAGATGCGGAATGCCGCCACTGTCCTCGAGGATGGCAGTTATGTCTCTTACATACCGAAGGGAGGGCATCTCCGCGAGACCCGTGGAGGGATGACCGGCTATACAGCGAGGATGCAGGCCAATTACGACACCAGCTTCGGCGAGGACCACCGACTGACTGCCCTCGCCGGTACGGAGTGGCGGAGGATCCACTCCACCTCCACCTCGTCCTACCTGATGGGTTACGATGATATCTCTCTGGGATCGGTCCCCTATGACGCCGGTAAGCTTGCCAATCTCTCCGGGACGATGGCGATGAACGGTCGCTTCACCTTCCCCTCCAATCGCTACAATCGGGTGACCGACCATGACGATCGCTTCATCTCGATGTACGCTAATTTCTCCTACGATTACCTGGACAAGTACAATCTCACCGGTAGTGTCCGCATCGATCAGTCCAATCTCTTCGGCACCGACCCGAAGATCCAGTACAAGCCACTCTGGTCTCTCGGTGCCGCCTGGGCGATGCACAAGGAGGACTTCATGAAGGAGGTGACCTGGGTAGATCGTCTCACCCCTCGCCTTACCTATGGTATCGGAGGAAATATCCCTAAGGTCGGTGGTCCCTATATGATCGTCCGGACCGGACAGTATGGAGAGATGAACCGCCTGCCCGGCAGTACCATCCAGACGCCGCCCAATCCCTCCCTCACCTGGGAGCGGACAGCGACGCTCAATCTCGGTCTCGACTTTGCCATCCTCCACAATCGCATCAGCGGATATATCGACCTTTACAACAAGGCAACGAGCAACCTCCTCGGTACCCGATCCGGTGATCCGACACTTGGCTGGGCAAGTCTCTTGATGAACTATGGAGCAATGAACAACCGAGGTATAGAGATCACACTTCATACCATTAATCTCCAGAGTCCGGACTTCCGCTGGAGCACTGACTTCACCTTTGCTTACAATCGCAACCGAATCCTAGATGTAGACGAGCCGAACAAGAGCGTCAATAAGTACATCATGAGTGACTACGGTGTGCAGACCTCCGGGTATCCGGTTAATAGCCTCTTTGCTCTCCCCTGGGCCGGACTCTACACCACCGATGAGGAGGGCAATCGGATCGAGCAGGGACGCCCGCACGTCTATACTACCACCCCCGATGGTAAGAGAGTGGCGGTCACGGAGACAGAGCGTATGGAGGATCTGATCCACGTCGGTACGCTCACCCCGGTGTGGAATGGCGGTCTCACGAGTACTCTTGAGTACAAGGACCTGTCGCTCTCCTTTGCTTTCGTCTACTATGGCGGTCATAAGCTGCGCCAGGTGGTGGCTCCCTATCTCTCCGGTCTCAATTTTGTCACTGCCGGGACCAATACGGATGCCGACCTGATCCACACTTGGCGCAAGGAGGGCGATGAAGACAACCCCCTCACCACACCTCTGCTCTCAGGTAATGATCCCACCGATGGTGAGAAGGCTTCCTGGTACGGCGCCGATAAGCATGTCCTCTCCGGAAATTATATCCGTCTCAAAGATGTGGTGCTTGCCTACAGACTGCCGTCGACGCTTCTCCGATCGATGCACCTGACCGATGTGACCCTACGTCTCCAGGCCAGTAACCTCTGGTACTATGCTGCCAATGGTAAGGGCATTGATCCTGAGGCTTACTCCTTCGGGATGGGGACACCGGCACGACTGCCACAGGTGCCTGCTTCCTTCTCCTTCGGACTCTCACTTACGCTCTAATCCATCGACTCGTAACGTATGAAAGTGATATACAAAACACTCGCTCTCCTCGCGCTCTCGCTGATGCTCAGCGGCTGTAAGGACTTTCTCGGGAATGTCCCCAAGGGCTACCAGATACCGACTAAGGTGGAGGAGTATGAGCTACTGCTCAATGACGACAAGCTGACCTCTCTCGCCTCCTCCGAGTATGACCTGATGGCGGATGAGATCTATGTGCCTGCCACACTCGATGAGGACCTCTACTACCAGACGACGCTGAAGAATATGACACCTGTCTGGAGGCGTATCTATCTCTACCAGGCACCTTTCTATGGCCCTGACAAGGCGGATGGCAATTACGATGCAGCTTACAGTAGGATCTTTACCTACAACTCCATCCTCACCGGACTTAAGACAGCCTCCGGAGACGAGACTGAGATGTCTCGAGTCCGTGCGGAGGCGCTTGCCGGTCGTGCCCTGGAGTATCTGACCCTCGTCGGTATCTATGGTCCGTCGTACGATAAAGGGCGTGCTGCAGAGATCAAGACGGTTGCTCTACTCACCGACAACGACATCAATCATAAGGATCTCTCGCCCGCTACTCAAGAGGAGGTCTACCGCCAGATCATCGCAGACCTGACGGAGGCACTGCCTGCTCTGCCCGACCAGCCCTCCGGTAATGCTTACCGCATGAGCAAGGGCGCCGGCTACGGCATCTTCGCTCGCGCCGCCTGGCAGATGAGGGACTATGAGACCGCGCTCAAGTATGCCCATAAGGCACTAGAGACTAAGAGCGAACTGGTAGACTACAAGACGCTTGACTTTGACGAGGGAGAGTGGCAGGCAGGGGTGCGCAATAACTACCCCGAGGCTCTCCTCAATCCGGAGAATATCCTCATCCGTCACCTCTCGCCTCTCAGTGGTCTTGATGAGTATGCCCTTGTCGGACATGAGATTCCAGAGCTCTTCGAGGGGACAAAGGATCGGCGACGTGAGATCTTCATCACGAGTGTACCCGGTGGAAGTGCTGAGAGTTGCCCTCCGGGCGAGCTGGTATGGAACCCTGCCATCCGTCCCAATGTCGGCATCTCCACTCCTGAGATGTACCTTATTGCGGCAGAGTGTGAGGCGAGGGTAGGGAGTGCGGATGAGGCCCTTCGTCTCCTCAATCACCTGCGCGACTATCGGATCGTGGACAATCATCCTCTTCTGATCAGCGATCGCACGGAGCTGGTCCGTGCGGTGCTTGATGAGCGGCAGCGGGAGTTCCTCTTCCGTGGCTTCTTCCGAATTGTCGACCTGAAGCGACGCGCTCAGGACCCCGACTTTGCCGTCACGGTCACCCACTATGACGAGAAGGGCAATCCCGTCGTTGCATCTCCCACGTCGCCGGACTACCTGAGAGTACCGCTTCCCGCCAAGGTGCTTGCCTTCTGGGAAAATCAGAAATAACGTCAGTACGCTACACTACTAATTCTATGAGGAGATATCCGGACCACCGGATGTCTCCTCATAGTTTCTTTAGGTAGAGAGGCCGGAACAATACTATGTCAAGTGAATGACTTAAATCCTAGTGCTGCAAAGGTAGTGCCTCTCATATAGTCAATGTCTTATTGGAGCTCATCCACTCCATTAGATGTAAAAAGTGCGATCACTTGTCGAGTTGTGGCTACTTTAAATCCCTCCTGTCTTAAAACAGTTACAGAATAGCCTTGGCCCTCCTGTTGATCACAATGAATAAGGGTTCCTTAGACGTTGTATTCACACTATATTTCCGTACATTTACAAGGAAGTTATTGTTAAATAGAGGTAATGCGTATGTCTCCAATAAAGGAAGCTGTACACAGGACATCATTGTTTCTCAGCTATAATTCCAGAGCTGATAGAAAGACGTATGGGCAGTTTTTCACCCCAGAGACTACTGCCCTATTTATGGCGTCTATGTTACATGTTGACATGGGTAAGAGTTCTCTAAGGATCCTTGATGCCGGTGCCGGTAGTGGTATTTTGTCAGTGGCATTGTTAGATCATATTCGTAAAAGCGGTTATCAGGGCTTAGTAGAGTTGGTATGCTATGAGAATGACGAGAAAGTCCTTGGCGTTCTTGCAAAGAACCTTGCCTCTATCAATGACTCTAATTTTATTTTTGAAATTCGAGGTGAGAACTACATCACCTCCCAAGCTTTTGATTCCGACAATGCTCTATTTGAGAGAGAGAATACAGAACGCTACGATCTTGTAATAGGTAATCCCCCATACAAGAAAATAGCCAAGAATTCACCCGAAGCATTGCATATGAAAAGTGTGTGTCATGGGTCTCCCAATCTATACTTTCTTTTTTGGGCTATGGGTATTCATAACCTTAAAGAGGATGGTGAGCTTGTCTATATTGTCCCAAGGTCTTGGACTTCTGGGACCTATTTTAGTAGATTCAGGAAGTATATGTTATCTCGCTGCACTATAACTGACATTCATGTTTTCGACAGTAGAGATAAAGTCTTTGTCGGTGATGCTGTATTGCAAGAGACGGTTATTGTTAAAATGAGAAAGGGTCCTGCGAAATCACAGAAGATAAGAATCTCATCCTCGAGCACATCAGATTTTCATGATATCAAGTACTTCAACGTTGACTATAACATCATAGTGGGAAGGAACAACTACGTATACTTGGTTACCAACGATGAAGAATCGCAAGTCCTTCACACACTTGGAAGGCTCTCGCACACATTAGTGTCCGACGATTTACGAATGAAGACAGGAATCATTGTGGATTTTCGCACAAGAAAAGTGCTTCGAAGTGAAAGCTCGGATAGCACATATCCGCTTATTCATTCTCAGCACTTTAAGAATGGACGAGTCGTGTGGCCCGTGGGGAGAGAGAATGAGTACATTGACACTGAAAGCAAGAGTTACTTACAAGAAAACACAAATTATTTATTCGTTAAACGCATCACAGCCAAGGAGGAGAAAAGGCGGTTGCAGTGTGCTATATATATGTGTTCTGATTATCCTGACTTCAAGTATATAAGCACACATAACAAAATCAATTACATAAAATGCACCTCTAAAGAAGAGGCATATGGACTCTATGTTCTTCTCAATTCTACTATCTATGATCAATACTACAGAATACTTAATGGCTCAACGCAAGTCAACGCAACTGAAATCAATAATATGCCCGTTCCCTCACGAGAGACCATCCGTGAGATGGGAAAAGAATTAGAGGGTAAGATTTTGAGTCAGTCTGAATGTGATAACATATTGAAAAGATGGATAAGCTAAAGGATATCAAGGCATTACTCGTTACAATCGGAATGCCAAAGGCACAGCAATCAGACTTGTGTGCACTAACTATACTAGCAATGGCTGATTTAACCAATAGTGACAAGTATACCGATGCTACTAATGACTGGATTAGAATACACGAAGTGATAGTTTTCATACGTTCCAATTATGGTGTCAACTATGCCGAAAACACACGAGAAACAATTCGGAAGCAGGCAATGCACCATTTTAGAGCAGCTGCACTGATTGAGGATAACGGTGTTGCAACGAACAGCCCGAAATATGGATACAGACTGACTGACGAGTTCTTGAGTGTTATACACCAAATGGACAAATCCCAAATGGATCTCACGAGAAATAAAGCACTAAAATCTTTTCTTAATCATCATGAGAAGCTGGTAGATGTATACACTTCAAAGAAGCGTATCCGAAAAATGCCTGTTAGGATCAATGGGAGTGATTATTCTTTTAGCCCCGGATCTCATAACAAACTTCAGAAAGCTATTCTCGAGGAGTTTGCCCCAAGGTTTGCTCCGGGCTCGAGCTGTCTCTATGTTGGGGACACCACACATAGGGATATGTTTAAAGACGAATCAACGTTGCGTAAGCTGGGACTGATTATAACCATTCATGACAAAATGCCGGATGTTGTCCTCTACAGGGAAGATAAGGACTGGCTTTACTTTATTGAGGCAGTAGATTCTGTCGGACCTATGAGTCCGGAAAGAGTGAGAGACATTACACAGATGTCCTCAGAAGTGAAGTCTGGAATAATCTTCGTGACAGCATTCCTTACGTTTTCGAAGTTCAAACAGTTCTCTGAACAACTCGCATGGGAAACAGAGGTGTGGATTGCTGACATGCCAGACCATATGATACACCTCAATGGGGATAAATTTATGGGACCAAGATAATAGGCGTAATAAGACCATTGTACAATGGTCTTGAGTTTTAGGGAGGAGTTTCTTCGTGGAAGATTTTGCATAATGCTTTGGTTGCAGGGATTAATAGGAAGTGTTGTGGGGGAGATCAATGGAAACGTATTCGCAAGTGTGAGCGAAATCTAATCTTATAGTGGTGCCTCTGAAGGATATTATTCAAAGGTCCTCTTGGGGTCAGTGCTAAGCGAGGGCGTGCCGTCTCGGATGAGACGGCACGCCCTCGTTGTGTTTTGGGGGAAAGGTGTGATCAGAGGCCGAGGTCTGCGATCTTGGCACTCATCTCGTTGGCGTCATTGGTCTTGAGTTCAATGGTGCCCTCGGGATTGATCAGGATCAGGGTCGGGATCGCCTGGATGCCGTAGGCGTCGGCGAAGGCAGTCGTGGTGTCAAAGACCGTGGTCCAGGTCATACCGAGCTCCTCGCGAGCCTTCGTATTTGCCTCGTAGGTCTCGTTGATCCCGCCGATGCTCACCACCTTGATCGTGGATGGATGTCCCTTTGCGATCTCGGCGAGGTGAGGCATGGCAGCACGACAGGGACCGCACCAGGAGGCCCAGACATCGATGAGGAGGTGCTTGCCCTCCTCACGGAGTTCGCTCACGCGGATCTCCTTGCTGGTCTCATCGGTCATCGTTACGTCGACGTAGGGCTGACCGGCACTCGTCTTATGCTCTGCCTGCTGCAGCTCATAGAGCTTCTTCAGGTCCGGATCCTGCTTGACCAGGTCTCCGGCAGACTCGTAGAGCTCGACGAAGCCCTTAGAGTCGGAGGTGGGGTAGAGGGAGAGCGCCATCCGTCCCAGCTCGTTATCCTTATTCTCCTCGAAGCACTTGCGAGCGATCTCGGCCACTCTTGCGGAGAAGCGATCAGAGAGCTCTGCGCCCTTCTCAGAGATCTCGGGAGTCACCTTATTCCCGGCAGCCTTGTACGCCTCCTGGAGCGAGAGGCTCTCGCGGACGTAGTCGCCGTAGGCGGCATTGTACTCCTCCGTGAGGGTGGCGAGATGGCGATTCATCGGCGTGGAGGTCTCGTCGTAGGTGTATCCCTCTCTGTCGCTGTAGGGGATGATCGTCGAGGTGCCACTCTCGGGGAAGTATCCGATCGCCTGACCACCCAGCTCCACGTCGTAACGAGCGACGGAGATGGTGTCGGGGAGGATTAGCTCAAAGGCTCCTGAGGTTACCTGAGCGGAGTCGATCCGATGGCCGCCCTTGGCGATGAGCGTGGCATACTGCCCCTCGAGACTCTGGGGGAGGTTGCTTCCCCGTAGGCGAGGTGCGGTGCTCTCCTTCGTGCAGGCGATGGTGCCGGCTGCCAGTAGCCCGGCAGAGAGGAGAAGTAGGGACTTCTTCATACTGTGTTTCTTATCTTATTATGTAGATGAGTCATTGAGGTGTAAATCTACCACTTTCCTGATTTACCCCAGGGGTGACGCATTTAAGTAGCACAGAAGCCCATCAACTCATTATGAAGAGAGGGCAACAAAGCACCCCTTGCGGGTGCCCGCTCCTCAGCCACAGGTCGAGGGGCGTAGCCCCGAAGACCCGTGGACCAGGCATCACAAGCAATCCTGCGACCCCGCTAGGGTGTCGCACTATCAAGCTTGCCCTGGGAATGCGATGCCCGGAGGGGGGGCGCCGGGAAAGGGGATTTCTGCTCGGCGACCCGAAAGGGGTCGAGGGGATTAAGGCGGGTATCGGCACATCGGTCACCGCTTCGCGGATGACCGATGCCTATGGAGCGAGCACCCTTCGGGTGCCTCACGGATGAGCCCACTTCGGTACATAATTAACCTAATGCTTAAATGCGTCACCCTGATTTACCTCGATCAGAAGAGGGTCTTTAGGAAATTATAACTACCTTTGCACTCGCAATGAGAGAAGTCTTGTTGCCTTCGCCTAGGGGTGCCTGTCCGCAAGGGCAGGCTGAGAGCAGACCCTCCGAACCTGTCCGGTTAATTCCGACGTAGGAAAGTGCGTGATACCGACTACCTCCGTGTAGGTAGTCCCCCATCATCAAAATCTGCTCGCCCATACCCTGTGGGCTTAGTGCCGTAGTTGTGACACTTACTTTATCATCTTATATGAGCAGATATATGAAACATCTTATCACCAGACTACTGTCTGTCGGAGCTCTCAGTGGGGCTCTCCTCCTCGGCGCCAGTGCCCAGGACGTCTCTCAGGAGTATGACCTGGATGCGGTCGAGGTCCTCGGCATCCGCCCCGGACAGCTCACCCCGGTCACCAAGCAGACGATCAAGCTCCCTGAGCTGAAGCTCCATACCACCGCCTGGGACGTGCCGACGCTCCTCCGCGGTACTCCCTCCCTCCTGATCACCCAGGATGCCGGCACGATGGGCGGCTACACCGGCTTCTCCATCCGTGGCGTCGACCCCTCGCGCGTCAATATCACCGTCAATGGCGTCCCGGTCAATGACTCCGAGAGTCAGGCGGTCTTCTGGGCCAATATGCCCGACTTCGGCAGCCGTCTCTCCGATATCGTCATCGTCCGTGGTGCCGGTTCGTCCACCTTTGGCGCCGGAGCCTTCGGTGCGACGATGGACATGCGTATCGCTATCCCTGAGTCCGAGACCGGTGGTAGCGTCTCCACCTACTGGGGCTCCTACGGCATGCGCCGCGATATGGTGCACCTCACTACAGGAGCTCTGGCGGGCAACTGGCGCTTCAGTGGTTTCCTCTCCCGCACGTCCGGCAATGGATACCGGGATCGTAGCGGAAACAAGGGATTCTCCTACCTCCTCCAGGCCTACAAGGGGGGCGACAATTACTCCCTCCAGCTGATCCACAATCTCGGTGACCAGCATACTCAAGTAGCGTGGACAGGAGCCAATCAGTCCATGATAGACTCTTATGGTCGTCGCTACAATCCGGACGGGCTGATGAATAAGGGCGAGAAAGAGCTCTCCAAGCAGCTCTTCTACCCCGACCAGACCGACAACTACCGCCAGAGCCACACCTATGCCATCCTCAAGCATCAGCCGACGGACAACTTCAGCTACGATGTGACCCTCCACTATACTCGTGGTAAGGGATTTACTCGGGAGTATAAGAATGAGCGCAAGCTCCGGGAGTACTTCGTCGTCCCGATGAGCAACAAGACAAAGGCTGACCTTGTGCGAGAGAAGTACCTCGACAACCACTTCGCCGGTGGGATCTTCAACGCCATGTGGACCGGTGAGAAGGGTCGTATCAACTTTGGTCTCTCCGGAAATCACTACTGGGGCGATCACTATGGCATCCTCCCCTGGGTCGACGGGATCGCAAAGGGGACGATGACTGAGTTTGGTCCCTTCTACCCCAATTCAGAGTACTATCGCAACTCCTCCGCCGTCACCGGCATCGCCACCTACCTCAAGGGCGAGTGGAATATCACCGACCACCTCCTCGCATATGGTGACGTGATGTACCGCTACTCCCGCACCACCATGCACGGACTCTCCGACAAGAAGTCCGATAAGACCGGTAAGATGGACGTCCTCAACTTCGAGGGCACCAACGCTCCGACCTACCACTTTGTCCTCCCCAAGGTGGGACTCAACTTCCACCCCTCACGCAACCACTCCTACTACATCTCCTACACGAC
>NZ_CAKRLH010000033.1 GCF_934359325.1 uncultured Porphyromonas sp. | reverse complement strand
GAGTGCAAGCACGTCCGGGACAATAATAATAAGGTGCGGGACGAGATCGCCCGCATCACCGAACATCGTAAATCACACTAAGTACTAAATATGAACGATACGATCAAACTCAACTCTATCGATGAGGCGCTGGAGGACCTGCGTCACGGTAAGCTCATCATCGTAGTCGATGATGAGGACCGGGAGAATGAGGGAGACCTCATCGGCGCCGCCGAGATGATGACCCCGGAGATCATCAATTTCATGATGCGCTACGGTCGCGGCGTGCTCTGCACCCCGATGACTGCCGAGCGCTGCGGTGAGCTGGAGCTGCCGATGCAGGTGGTGGATAACTCCTCCCCCCTCGGCACCCCCTTCACCGTCACTGTCGACCTCCTCGGTCACGGCGTCACCACAGGCGTATCCATGTCGGACCGCGCTGCCACCATCCGAGCCCTCGCCGACCCCTCACTCCGTCCCGATGACCTCGCCCGACCGGGTCATGTCAATCCTCTCCGTGCCCGCAACGAAGGGGTCCTCATCCGCGCCGGACATACCGAGGCGACGGTCGACCTCTGTCGTCTCGCCGGACTTCGTCCCGTGGGCTGCCTCATCGAGATTGTCAATGAGGACGGCACTATGGCCCGTCTGCCTCAGCTCCTCGTTTTTGCGAAGGAGCATGGGCTCAAGATCATCTCCATAGCCGACCTGATCAAGTATCGGATGAATAGTGAGAGCCTCGTCGAGGAGGGCGTGGAGGCGAAGCTGCCAACGAAGTACGGTGACTTCCGCGTCATCCCCTTCCGTCAGGTCAGCAACGGACTGGAGCACGTCGCGCTCGTCAAGGGCGAAGTCTCCGACGGTGCTCCGGTGCTGGTGCGCGTCCACAGCAGCTGCGCCACGGGCGATATCTTCGGCTCACTCCGCTGTGAGTGTGGCGAGCAGCTGCACCGTGCGATGGAGCAGGTGGAGAAGGAGGGTCGCGGTGCCATCGTTTACCTCAATCAGGAGGGCCGAGGCATCGGACTGATGGACAAGATCCACGCCTACAAGCTCCAGGAGGAGGGCATGGACACCGTCGAGGCCAATGTCCACCTCGGTCACCGTCCCGATGAGCGCGACTACGGCGTCGGCGCCGAGATCCTGAAGAAGCTCGGCATCCGCAAGATGCGCCTCATGACCAATAACCCAGTCAAGAGGGTCGGACTCGAGAGCTACGGCCTCGAGGTGGTGGAGCACGTCCCGATCGAGATCGCGCCGAATAAGTACAACGAGCGCTACCTCCGCACCAAGAAGGAGAAGATGGGTCAGGACCTCCACGAGGTCTAAGCAGAGACCCACCCAAAGGATTTACCCAAAGGGGCAGAGCCGGACTTCCTCCCGGCTCTGCCCCTTTTTTTTCGGTATGATACAAGAAGGGAGCGGAATGGGGAGGTGATATGGAAGAAATGGAGATCTCCATGAAAACGAAATAAACCGCCGTATGCCGAACGGCACGTACGGTGGTGTGAGAGGGCAAATATAGTACAGGGCTGATGCGTTTGAGTTTTACCCGACCCGCCCGATTCCGCATTCATCTCCTATGCCGGCAGGGATCCCCGGCGCCGGGGAGTTTCGTATCGAGCTGGATAGAGTTCGGTGAATTCTATTACCGGGTTTAGTGATCACTAAACCCGGTAATAGTGATGACTAATACCGGTATTAGTCCGAGGGCACAGGGCTGACGGACGGCTCTCAAGCACGACTGGTCCCGGCACCTATCACTCGGTGGTGTGCTGCGTGAGCCTGGCCGATCCTGGAAAGGCGTGCAAAAATGAAGAGGAGGCACCGACCGCTGTGGTCGATGCCTCCTCTTCTGTTAGGTGTGTCCTCGGGGTTACTCTTTGTCGTGAGTCACCGACCAGCCCTTGGTGGTGGCTATGGAGGTGTCAGC
This sequence comes from uncultured Porphyromonas sp., assembly GCF_934359325.1. Lineage (GTDB taxonomy): Bacteria > Bacteroidota > Bacteroidia > Bacteroidales > Porphyromonadaceae > Porphyromonas_A. The sequence goes on along the minus strand of NZ_CAKRLH010000033.1, from coordinate 10,370 downwards.
CTTGGCAGAGCCGGGATTGTCGGAGATGTCCAGGGTGAACATCCAGTTGGCAAGCTTCTGCTCGCCCTTATTGAGACTTCTCATAAAGTTCTCCAGAGGTGCTCTCTCCAGCTGATTGCCCTTGAGGCTGCCGATCCAGAGACCGTTGAAGATCGTCGGTGTGGTGATGGAGGTGAGTCCATTCTCCTCGAGGAATAGCACTGTCAAGTTAGCGGCGCTACTGATATCGATCGCCTTGAGACCCGGGTTGGCAGATATCATCACAGACTGCAGGGTCTTGCCATCGGTCGGCAGGGTGATGGTCTCTGTCCCATTGAAGACCCACTCCAACTCTTTCAGTCTCGTCAGGCCGGACAGATCGACGGACGTGATCTGACCATTGTAGACCACTAAGTTCTCGAGCGGGCTGTTGTCGCTGACCTCGAGGGAGGTGAGCCAATTCACCATCTCCCGCTTCTCATTGGACACACCGGAGACGGCAAAGCCGCTGATGTCCCCATGGATTGTGAGGGTGGTCTCCATTGGCTTATAGAGGGTCATATTATCCTCGCGGAGATCCTTCTGGAACTCTGTGATCGCCTCTCCGGGATCAAAGGTGCCGTTGGCATTGAGATCGATCCATGCGGTACTCTCAGCCTCCTGATTGCTCGGACTGATAGCGAGGTAGATCCCCTCGGCGGGGGCGGAATTGAGGGTAAACTTGATCGTCGGCAGATCGGTCGGCAACTCCTTGTCGAAGGGATCCGTCAGCCTCAGCTCCGTACCGCTCCACTCGGCGTAGAGGTTGTATGCCCTCCCCGGCTGCATGGCAGTGCGGGCGGGACGGGTATTGGTGGAGATGATCTCTCTCTGTCCCTCCGGATCGTATGCGACGAGACTTACCTCGGGAGTGCTCTCCGTAGTATTGGGGCAGAACCAGAAGCCTAAGTGCTGCGTCTCTTTCGGTGCGATCGTCACATCGGGGTAGGTGACGCGAGTCCTGTAGTAGACCGGCGCCTCAGTTAGGTCCATTATATTGAGATACGGGATCGGCGCATTGCCGGCAAAGGGCAGCGAGCCCTTGTGGTAAAACTCAGTGAACCCGTCTGTCGGACGGACTGCCATACCTGCGAGACGCCAGGGCTTGTCGGAGTTGTTCTTGAGCGTCACGACGGCGAGGGAGCCGAGGTGGACAAAGTCTGCCTTGATCTCCTCATCAAATACGGAGACCTCCTTAGTGCAGAAGTAGACCGGCACGTAGCCGTCCTTATTATTGGAGTACTCGGTCAGCTCGTAGAGCGGTCTGGCTCCCACGCCGACCATGAGTCGGCCGTTCTTGAGGAGCATGTCCTCCGCCACGATGCCGTAGAGGTCAAACGGCTTTTCCGCATCGATCCCCTTAGGCAGAGTGACCTCGAAGGTACAATACTCCCCCTCGGCCTCCAGTACCTCGACTCCGCGCTGGAGCCTTACCTTACTTCCCTGGACGAAGGCGATCTTGAGGTCAAACATCCCCTTATTCCACTTCAGTAGGATGCCCTTGCTATTGCGGTCCTTGATGATGGATCGGGTCTCCGGAGAGGGACCTGCGGTGACGCGCAGGGTGTAGGTCTGACCATCACTTGAGGGTGTCTCCTCGGGGGTATTGATCGACCTGTCCGTACAGGCTGACAGCGCCAGGATAAAGAGCGACAGCAGCAGGGAGAGGCTTATCTTTCTATTTATCATAGTCATATATATTGTTCGTTGTGAGGATAAAGACTCACCGGATCATTACCAGTCCTCGCCCTCCATATTGGGTCTGCGGGCGGGGTGGTTGCTGATGCTGTTGCGGGCATCGACTCTCCAGTTCTTGCTCCGTGCGATGGAGTACTTACCGGAGCCGGAGCCGGGGTTGTCTGCGATGAAGAGCTGACCGGGAGACTTGCCTGTGCGATCGGGGAGGTCGCTCAGCAGCTTGTTGATGGTCTCGGCAGTGAGCTGATTGTCGATGAGCTCGATGTACTTCAGACCCCTTGCTCCGGAGAGGTCTATCGTCTCAAGGTTATTGCCGGAGGCGATCAGTCGCTCCAGCTTGGTCATCTTGCTCAGGTCGACCTGCTTGCTGGTCCAGCCCCAGCCCTGGATATTGAGGTAGGTGAGGCCGGTCATCAGACCAAATCGGGGCACATCATACTTGTATTTCATCTCTCGTATCATCGAGCCGGAGTTCCCCAGGTCGAGGACCTTAAGACCTGCAGGATTGTACAGGAGGGGGAGTTCCTCGTTGTCCAGTAAGAAGAGCGTTGGATTGTCTGCCAGCAGGAGCGTCTCCAGCTTGGGGAAGAGTGCGGAGAGACACATCATGACCCCGGTGCCGGAGAGGTTGAGGTGCTTGAGCTCTCTATTAGCCGACTCTTCCTTCTCGGCAGCGCCGTAGTAGGAGCTGACATTGCCGTAGGAGACTGTGAGGGAGGTGATGTGTCCGTAGATGAAGAGCTGAGAGGTCTGAGGATAGACAAGGTTGGCAGCCGTGCCAAAGTTCTCGATCTTCTCCCCCTCGTCCAGCGTCCCGTTGCCATTGAGGTCAATCCAGATGTTGTCACGCTCTGCGGGATCGGCCTCCACGGAGAAGGCAAGGGTAAAGGGCGGGTTGCCTGAGAGCTCCATATAGTTCTGCGGCAGGTCGTTGCGTGCTATCGGTACGTCGACGCTCCAGCCCTTGCTGAGAGCCTTTTGAAGGTTGATCTCCACGTCCTCCTCAAGTCCCGGGTTTCCGGAGATTTGGAGCAGCAGGTGGTGCACTCCGTCGGGCTTCACTCCGGAACGGTCAGGGAGCTGATCGATGATCTTATTGATCACGGTCGCAGAAAGCTTATTGTAGCTCACATCCAGGTCGTAGAGCGAGGCGACGGGGCTGATCTCCACATCGGTCAGCTGCTGCTTGGAGAGCTGCAGATCCTCGAAGGCACCGCGGAAGGAGATCCTCGGCTGGGAGACGGTGTACTCCATGGCGCCGAAAGACTTCGTAATCGCTTCACCGGGATCCTTGACGTTATTATCATTAAGATCCACGTAGGCCGCATCACGACTGCTGTAGTCCAGGTAGGCAGAGACGGTGATGGGACTGCCCAGCGGGATATCCGTGGTGATGGTGACATACTGCGTCTTGCGCTCCTCCTTCTCCCGATCCAGGGCGACGATATGCTCGCCATCCCAGTAGCCGTAGCCGATGTAGGCGATACCACTCTTCATCGGTCCCTTGCGTGCCGGGATCAATCCCTCTGAGGTGACGGTGGAGGAGTAGGATCCTGCAGCGAGTGTCAGCTCAGGGATCTGTGTTAGGTCAGGTCGAGGCATTACCCAGGTCATGTAGAGACCGGTCTCTCCGGGTTCCAGTGCTTTGGCTCTGGACAGGAAGCTCTGGTAGGGCTTTGACTGAGCTAACTCCAGCACCTCTCCCGTCATCAGGTCGATGAAGGGGTACCTGGTCCCCACACCGGAGCGGTAGCCACCATTGTAGACGTAGTCTTTCTTCGTCCGTGTACCCGGCTCCGAGAAGGTGACGGGATCGCGGAAGGGCTTGTCGCTCCTATTCTCGAGGACGACCACCTCGTAGGCTCCGATGTGCTCAAAGTCTCCCTCCACCTTGGTCATATCGGTCTCGGCAGGGACGATCCCCTTGAGACGGAAGACCACAGGCGCATCGAAGTCCTCTATCCGGCATCCATTGTAGGATGAGGCGGGCATCAGCGCGAGCGCCCGACCCTTCAGCTCCGGGGAGAGGATATTCTCATCGAAGTGATCCTTGTCGTAGTAGACCATATTGGGTCCCTTGAAACTGCTCTGGTTGATGCCGTTGTAGCCCACGAGATCGATCGGCTTGCTTTGGTCAATCTCTGCGGGTAGGGTGACGCTGAGCGTTCCTACCTTGCCGTCCTCTGAGAGCGTGGCGAAGGGAACCTCTCCGATCTCGAAGAGCTTGCCATCCTGAGAGGCAAAGAGCAGGATTTTGTCATCAGCCTTAAAGCGAACGAGGAAGTCCTTCGAGTCCTCCATCTGAGACATCACGGCACGGAGAGAGGGATCCTCCCCGGGGGCATTCACCTTGATCGTCAGTGCGGATCCGTCCGAGGTGTCTGTACCTGCGGGGCGGAAGCTCTCCTGCTTGCAGCCTGTGAGAGCCAGCAGGATGGGGAGCAGGGACAGTAGTCCTGCATATATTCTTTTATTCATAGTCATGGGAAGAGGATTATAGTTCGACACCGGGGACATCTGGTACTCCCTTCGTCTTCTCTACAGTGATGGTGCAGGTAGCTGTCTTGCCGTTAGTCGTCTTGACGGTGATGGTTACTTCGCCGGGGGCGACACCGGTCACCCGTCCGTCTGTTACTATGGCTTTGTCAGAGTCGGAGGAGGTCCACTCCAGCTTCTGGTCGGTTGCGCCCGATGGCTCGATGGTGGCCGTGAGCTGCAGCGACTTCCCTACCTTGATCGTAGCCTCGGTCTTGTCGAGCGAGATAGCGGTCACCTCGATCACCTCGTCAGAGACGGTGACGACTAAGGTCACTGTGACGCCACTGGCGGCAGTACCGGTGATGGTGGCGGTGCCGGCTCCCTTGGCAGTCACTCGGCCGTTGGCATCCACTGTAGCCACGTCGGGGTCAGAGGAGCTCCAGGAGATGTGTGTGTTGGTCGCGTCTGCCGGCTCGATCGTCGGCTTGAGATCCATCGTCCCTCCGATGGTCATCGATGCTTCCGTTGCGGGGAGGTTGATCTTAGTCACGGGGATCTCCTCCACCGTCACTGTAGCCTTTGTGGTCAGACCATTGGCGGTCTTTGCGGTAATCTCAGCGGTGCCGACCTTGACACCTGTTACCACACCGTCTGAGACCGTTGCCACCGTCTCATCGGAGGAGCTCCAGGTGACATTCTTATTGGAGGCGTCCGCCGGCTCGATCGTGGGCGTGAGGGTTGCCTTCTTACCCACCTTGATCGTCAGCTCGCTTTGGTCGAGTGTGATGGCGGTTGGCTCGATGGTCGTCACCTCACCGATGGTCACCTTGGTGCCATCCCATGAGCCGGAGACCGCATAAGCCTTGCCGATCTCCATAGGGAAGTCCTTGGCAGCGATCTTCTGATCGGACACTACCCAGTCATAGCCATTCTTGTAGGCAAGCTCCATCTCGGGCAGGGTTACCTTGGCATTGGGCACGTACCAGGAGACTAAGGTAACGGAAGCACCCGGCTCGAGTTTTCCAGTGCTAGCGAAGCGCATAGATGGCTTTGTGTCCTTGCTGTAGAAGAGCTCGCCGGTGGTGAGGTTGATGTACGGATATTTCATGCCGAAATCGGTCATGTCGAGCTGGCTGTCGTAAGCCCATTTCCTCGTCATTCCGTACTTGGAGCGTCCCTTCTGGGAGAGGCCAACCCTTGGCTCGATGGCGGTATCAGAGTTGTTGGTGAAGAAGATCACTTCGTAACATCCGAAGTGCTTAAACTTCACAAACCTCTCGGTCCGCTCAGTCTCCGATGGGATAATCCCCTTCTCGTGAAACATAACCGGAGCTGAGAACTTGTCCAGCTCAATCGGTCCATAGGGCATCCCGTTGATAAGGATCTTGTCACCCTCGATCAGCATATATGATCTCCTCACTTCCGTGCCACTCTTGTACCCAAAGTCGGCCGGCCCATCGTAGGCGATGAGGTCGATCGGTTTGGTCTCATCGACGCCCGCAGGGAGCTCAAAGGTGAGGGTGGCACGCTTGCCGCCCTCCTCCACGCTGGCAAAGCCGACGTTGGCGAGGTCGTAGAGCTTGCCGTCCTGCCAGACGAAGAGAGCAATGTCGTCATCCTCCTTGAAGGTCGCCTTGAGCACCGGGTCTCCTGCCTCTCCCGACAGGTGGGCGCGGAGTGAAGGGTCGGCGTCAGGAGCGACGACGGTGAGGGACATCGTGTACCCTCCTGTGGCATCTGTATTGTCCGGCTCCGGCATCTGCGCTCTCTGCTGACACGAAGCCAGTGCAAGGAGCAGTAGTGCGGTAAAGATATAGGATATATTTTGTCTCATAATAGTGTATTCATTTAGAGCCCAACAACCGGTACATCGTCAATGGAGGTCTCGCCTACGACAGTCACTGTGCAGGTTGCCTTGACCGAGGGGTCGGACTTCGAGGCGACAGTGATGGTGACGGTGCCGGCTTTGACACCGGTCACTACGCCCTGAGCGTCCACGGTGGCGATGGTCTCGTTGGAGGTGCTCCAGACGAGTTCCTTGTTAGTTGCGTTGGTAGGCTCGATGGTGCAGGTGAGGGTCAGCGTCTTCCCTACGGAAACTTCGGCCGAGCTCTCGGATAGGGTCAGCTTGGTCACAGCGATGGCGCTGCTCTTGACGGTAATGGTGCAGGTCGCCTTGATCTCCGGCTGTCCTTTGACAGAAACGGTGATGGTGGCGGTGCCGGCCTTGACGGCAGTGACGATGCCGTCCTCATCCACGGTGGCGATATCGGTATTGTCCGATGCCCACGTAACTCCCTGTGTCGTGGCATCACTCGGCTCCAGCTTGTAGAAGAGCTCAAGTGTCTCTCCCTCATCCAGCTCTGCGGAGGTCTTGGTGAGCCGGATCCCTGTGGCGGGGACGACCTTGGGCGCCTTGGGCAGGACAAAGGTCTTACCGTTGTAGACGATCGTCACGCTCTCGTCATCCTCCGTGATCTGGAGATCAGCAGTGGTCGCTCTTGCCTTCACCTTTTGCCCATTGACATCAAGGACAGACTGCCAGGTGGTGCCATTGTCGAGGCTCACCTCCCAGTAGCCGTCTGCATCGACACGCAGCTGAGGCGTGATGCCATCAGCTCCGTCGTTTCCGTCTGCACCGGGGAGACCTGGTGTCCCGGGCTCTCCCTTCTCACCCTGCGCCTTGACCTTCTTGCCGTCGGCATCAAGTAGCGGCTTCCAGGTGGTGCCATTGTCGATGCTCACCTCCCAGTAGCCATCGGTACTTACCCGTACCTGCGGGGTGATCCCGTCAGCACCATCGTTTCCGTCCGCGCCGGGGAGACCGGGCTCTCCGGGCTCTCCCTTCTCACCCTTTGCTTTGACCTTCTTGCCATCGGCATCGAGGATCGGCTTCCAGGTGGCACCGTTATCGATGCTCACCTCCCAGTAACCGTCGGCACTTACCCGCACCTGCGGGGTGATGCCATCCGCTCCGGGATCTCCCTTGGGACCCTTGGCGGGGATCGGATTCCCCGTTGCATCGTGTACGATCTTACCGTCGATCGCCCAGTAGAGGACACCATCCTCCTCGATCATGCTGATCTGTGGCATCTTGCCGGAGCGGACGACGATCTCCTCGCCATCGCTCATCACGAGCACATATCCTGAGCCGTCCTCCAGCTTGCGGTAGTCCTTGACCGCCATGTTTTTGCTCTGCGCATCGATGAGCTTCTGCAGAGCGGAGATGCTCTCGTTGGCTGACTTTACCAGTCCCTCCACCTTGGTCATCCGTCCCTCCAGATCCTTGACCCGATTGTCGAGGTCAGTGAGATCCGTACAGCCGGCGAGGATCAGTCCCGCTATGGCTGCGACGGCTGTGATTATATACTGTCGCTTATTCATACTCATTAGTTATATATAGCGAGACTTGGTCACTTAATCTCGATGAAGTAGTCCTCCACCTCTCCGGCTATCAGTCCGTTTGTATTGGGGTTAGTTGCCCAGAAGTCGCCCTCTCCCTTTCCCTCGTACTCCTTGTCGTCGTCGAGGATAATGCGGAGGCGATGGATGCCCTTGGCGGCAGTTGCCGGGATAGTGTAGGTGGTTGCGAATTTGCCGAACGAGACTTTCCCCAGATGGACTTTCTCGTCCAGGTCATTGTACACTTTGCCCTCCTTTGTCTTGTTCTTGTAGAATACTCCGTTGTCATTGTAGTCAATGTAGATACCGACGACGGGGGAGGTAAAGAAATTGGTATGCTCGGTCTCGATCTCTATCTCGAGCTTCTCACCGGCGGTTGCCGAGATGAGTCGGTCACTCATATTGTATAGTGAGTAGCCGTCAGCCGCCGAGGGATTGCTCATACCATTGATCCTCACATATCCCATGAAGAGGTCGAGCGGCTCAAAGACCGTCACACCGGAGTAGGACACACCATTGACTATCATGGTTGCCTCGTCCTCATCGATCTGCTCGTCATCCTCCTCCAGGTCTTTGCCGTCAGTGTCCTTGCCCGGGATGCTGGCCGGAGGAGCGATGTTGATCACGATGTCGCGGTTCTTATTGTACCCGCCACCAGTGCCGCCACCGGTGCCGAGGGCATCGGGGTTGAGGGCGTTGAGCTTAAACCAGCCGTTGGAAATGCCGCTCCAGCCCCAATTGAAGTGGAAGAGATCATCAGAGGTGTATCCATCGCAGACAAACGAGTGACCACCACCGCTCCCGGTTCCACCATGGAGTACCGGACGTCCGGCATCGAGCTCGCTCTTGATGATAGAGGCCCAGAGGTATCCTGCCTCCTGCTCCGTGACGCGAAGGATGTCCTTAGAGTAGCCGTAGTGGCGGATCAGTGCGGGTACCACCTTGTCATGTGTCGTCCCGCTGCCCTGAGGGGCAAAGTTCATGTCTATCGCCACTGCCAGACCGTACATAAAGCGTGCGATGGTCTGATTGGGCCTGGCCTGTATCTCATCATCGGGAGTGCCATTTGGCGCAGCCGGCATGTCGTTCCAGTCGAGGTGGTAGTTGTAGTCGTGGGAGAGGTAGCCGTAGAGATTGCTCATATAGCCGTGGGTGCCGACAGCGCGGTCAGGATACCGCCAGTAGCGCATGATCTGAGCAGTGGCGGTGGCGACGCATCCGGTCGGCGTGTGTCCGGGGGTCATGCCATTGAATGGCATCCCCTGATCCCACAGGATATCCCCGAGGAGTGGCTTTACTACGGTGTTGTCTGGATCGACGTCAGATCGAGTGTTTACAGGCTTGACGTCCTGAGAGCGCGCCGCATTGATCTGCTCCGCATAGAGGTCGAGCATCATCCGGAGACCGCATGGCAGATTGTTCGGGTCGATCTTGCCACTCTCGGAGTACCCTAGCAGCGGGTAGGCGCGCTCAGTGGCGGCTACGATGACGTAGCCGCTCTTCTCACCGGCAAAGAGGTAGTACGCCGGCTGATACTCTCTCTCTCTCTCTCCGATGCTACGCATTTCGGGGACGCTCTTGTCTGTCGCTAAGAGGTGCAGCTCCCCCTTGATCGGGAGTGCGGCCGCAATCTCTTCGGCTCTCTCTTCAGAGATGAAGTAGTCATCCTTGACTAGTTCGGGAGCTGTCTTCTCCGGCTCCTGCACGTTGCTCCTATTGGAGCAGCTACAGAGAAGCCCGGCTAAGATCAGCCAGAACAGGTGTCTTTTCTTCATAAGTGGTTTGGTTTAAAAGTTAAAACCGACCATGGAGACCAAGGCTGAAATTGTCCCCACGATTAGTTCGGAGACAAATGTAAGTATAATTTAACTACTGCCTAATATGGCAAACTACAGGGATATTGATTCTTTTTTAGAGAGTGGAGATGGGCAAGCCAATTTAGAGTGTATGAGGCGGATGATGATCTATGAGGCTGCGATGTCCCGGCTGATTTGCGACGGATCCTAAAGCTGTGTTGCGGTTTGTCCGCTCGTATTTTCGGGATTGGTTTTACGACGTCGGGCTAATTTTTTATTTTGATTATTGTATTCCTTGGGGATGAGAGGAAAAGGGGGTGGCTGCTTCGAGGAGATGGTTAGGGGACAGGAGCGTCCCCGCACTGGGGGAAATCTATTACCGGTAATAGTGATGACTAATAGCGGTAATAGAGTTCACTAATACCGGTAATAGTGCTAGGCCTGATGGGAGTGGGGTCTCTGCTCCTGTCTCGGGTAGGGGAGTATTGCGGAGGGGTGGATTTCTTTTGGGCTGACTGTCAGGGTTGTGTGAGGATTCTTTGAGGAATTTCCGAGACAAGACTTGCGGGGAATGAGAAAAGTTGTACCTTTGCACTCGCAAAGCCGAGAGGGGTACGCTCCTGAGGCTCCGGCAGAGGTCGGGGTGAGCGGGTCGCAGAAAAGAAATTTTCCGGTCGCTTGCAGGAATGAAAAACTTTCGTACCTTTGCACTCACATCACCGCCCGAGGGGCGGGAGATGCTGAAAACAGAGATCATAGACATAAAGATAAGACAAGGGCATCGCCCTTCTTAGAGATAAGGAGTAAGCGATGTGAATTGTGTAAGTACAAGACAGGAAAACAAGTAGTATACCAGTTTTCACGATGGGACAGTAATAGTGTCACTTCGTCTGAGACCTAGAGAGATACAACTTGGGTGAAAGTTTAAGTGACGATATATATACGTCAACGTACGAAACCAATAAAGCGAAGAGCAAC
>NZ_CAKRLH010000032.1 GCF_934359325.1 uncultured Porphyromonas sp. | reverse complement strand
CTCCCTCCGCACCTTCCTCAGACTGCCGAGGGGGTACTGACCTTTAATAAAGCGATCATAGATGCCACGGCAGACCTCGCTGTGGCATATAAGCCCAATGAGGCCTTCTACGAGCCGCTGGGCGCCGAGGGGATCGACGTGCTGGGTGAGACGATCGACTATCTTCATGAGCGGTATCCTGATACTCTGGTGATCCTGGATGCCAAGAGAGGTGACATTGGTAACACCTCGGCTCAGTACGCCAAGGCGGCCTTTGAGGAGCTAGGGGCGGATGCCGTCACCACTGCACCCTATATGGGTCGGGACAGTATCTCCCCATTCCTGGAGTACACCGATCGGTGGACGGTGCTACTGGCGCTGACCTCCAATGCCGGCTCGGCGGACTTCCAGCATCTGCGACTGGAGGATGGACGGCTGCTCTATCAGGCAGTTCTGGAGACGGCGGTATCGTGGGCATCATCTGACCAGCTGATGTTTGTTGCGGGTGCGACTCAGGCCACCCTCTTTGATCAGATCAGGGAGATCGCTCCCGACTACTTCCTCCTCGTCCCCGGCGTGGGCAAGCAGGGGGGATCGCTGGAGGAGGTCTGCCGGCACGGCATGACAGAGGAGTGCGGTCTGATCGTGAATTCGTCCCGAGGGATCATCTTTGCCTCCCACGGGGAGGACTATGCAGACGCCGCTCGGGCCAAGTCTGTCGCACTCCGGGAAGAGATGGAGCGGGAGCTGGAGAGGCATCACGTTATTTGAGAATAGAATCCGTATGAAATATACAGCCCAAGAGGTGGCGGACTTCCTCCACGGTGTCGTGGATGGAGATCCTGATGTGGAGCTCTTCGACTTCGGAGGGATAGAGAATGGACAGGAGGGGACTCTCTCCTTCCTCGCTAACCCTGCATACGAGCATTACCTCTACACCACTAAGTGCAGTGCTGTACTGGTGGAGGCAGACTACCGACCGACAGGTGAGATCACTACTACGCTGATACGTGTCTCTGACCCTTATGACAGCCTAGCGAAGCTGCTGAGCGTGATACGAGATGGTTCCGAGCCGGAGGCGGGGATCTCACAATTTGCCATCGTGGACCCCTCGGCGGAGGTGGATCCGACCGCTTCGGTGGGACCCTTTGTCTACATTGGGAGGAATAGTAAGGTGGGTGCACGGACGATCGTCCGTGCACAGGTCTATATCGGTGAGGACTGCTCCATAGGAGCGGACTGTAAGATCTATCAGCAGGTGACGATCAGTAATCGCACGATCGTCGGGGATCGCTGCATCCTCCACTCGGGCGCTGTCCTGGGGGCAGATGGATTTGGATTTGCGCCTACTGATAAGGGCTGGGATAAGATCCCTCAGACCGGTAAGGTGATCCTCGAGGATGACGTGGAGGTGGGGGCTAATGCCTGTATCGATCGCGCTGTCCTCGATGCTACGATCATCAGACGGGGAGTGAAGATCGACAACCTCGTCCAGATCGCCCATAATTGTGAGGTAAAGGAGCATACCGCCATCGCCGCTCAGTCAGGGGTCGCCGGCTCGACCACCATCGGTCAGTGGAATCGTCTCGCCGGACAGGTGGGCATCGCCGGTCACCTGAAGACTGCCGATCGAGTGACCTTCGGGGCGCAGACGGGTATCATGGCAAGCATAGAGGAGGAGGGGAGCTATTGGTTTGGCTATCCCGGGAGACCTTATGTCAGAGCGATGAAGAGCGCCGCCGTGACCGATCGGCTGCCGCAGCTGGATAAGCAGCTCTACGATCTTACCAAGGAGGTAAAGCGTCTGAGAGAGGAGCTGGAGGAGCTTAGGGATAAGCGTAACTGAAGAGGAGACAACGTATGACACATCAGCATACCCTGGGGGGGGCGTTTCAGCTGGAGGGTAAGGGACTGCATACGGGGAAGTACATTCACCTGAGAGCTTTACCGGCCGAAGAGGGTCACGGGATACGTATCTGCAGGACCGACCTGCCGGACAAGCCTGTCCTTCCGGCGCTCGTCAGGTACGCCACTCAGTCCGATCGCTGTACCACTCTGAGAGAGGGAGACTTCTCCGTCTGCACCATCGAGCATATGATGGCGGCACTCGCCATGATGGGGGTGGACAATTGCCTGATCGAGCTGGATGGTCCTGAGGCTCCGATACTAGACGGGAGTGCCGCACCCTATGTCGAGAAGATCCGGGAAGTGGGACTTGTAGAGCAGCAGGCCGAGGCGAAGCTCTTTGTCGTGCCTCGTAAGATCGAGGTCTGTGATGAAGAGTCCGGCGCCAGGCTCATCTTACTACCGGACGACACCTTTGCCGTTGATGTGCTGATCTCCTACGACTCGCCGATCCTCTCTCATCAGTTTGCGTCCTACGAGGAGGGCGACGACTTCGCCGAGGAGATCGCTCCGGCGAGGACCTTTGTCTTCGTGAGAGAGGTGCAGGCTTTAGTGGCAAATAATCTGATCAAGGGGGGAGATCTCGACAATGCACTGGTGATCTACGACCGAGAGCTTACTCAGACGGAGCTGGACAAGCTCTCGGATGAGCTCGGGGTGGATCACAGCGATGCGTCTAAGCTCGGGTATATCAGTCACCGGCCGCTGGCCTACACCAATGAGCCCGCCCGGCACAAGCTGCTGGACGTACTGGGAGACCTTGCGCTTGCCGGATGTAAGATACAAGGAAGGGTGATAGCCACCAAGCCGGGTCACACAATCAATGGCAGACTCTGTAGGAAACTACTGGAGGCAATAGAGGGTGAGGATAAGCAGGCACCCACTTATGATCCAGAGACCAAGCCGCTGCTGGATACTCAGGCCATCATGAAGATCCTTCCGCACCGCTACCCGATGCTCCTCGTGGACCGGATCATGGAGATGAATGGTGGTAAGGCGGTGGGGCTGAAGAATTACTCCGTCAGTGATCCCTTCTTTGTGGGACACTTCCCTCAGGAGCCGATCGTCCCCGGCGTCCTGCTTGTGGAGTCAATCGCCCAGATAGCCGGGATACTTGTCTTACAGATAATGGATGAACCGGGACCACACTCTACCTACCTGGCTCGCATTGAGAGTGCCAGATTTAGACAGAAGGTAACGCCCGGCGATACCGTTATCTTCCGAGTAGAGGCTCTGTCACCGGTGCGTCACGGTTTCGCTCGGGTCAGAGGAGTAGGCTACATCGGCGATCAGATAGTCTGTGAGGCGGAGGTTGTGGCCAAGGTAGTAGCTAATCAGGAGGGTGAGAAATAAACGATATGGTATCAAATAAGTCTATCAGCTCTCTTGCACTTGTCTCCGACGGTGCTGTCCTTGCAGAGGATGTCCGTGTGGATCCCTACGCCATCGTGGAGGACAACGTGGAGATTGGTCCGGGGACGCATATCCACAGCGGTGCGATCATCCGGTCGGGTGCCAGGATCGGCAGTCAGTGCGAGATCCATCCCTATGCGGTGGTCGCCGGAGTGCCACAGGATCTGAAGTTTAGGGGTGAGGAGACGGTGGCCATCATAGGAGATCGGACTGTGATCCGCGAGTATGTGACCATCAGTCGAGGTACCGCCTCGAGGGGCAAGACCGTGATCGGGGAGGACTGTCTGATCATGGCCTATGCGCACGTGGCACACGACTGCGTGCTGGGGGATCACGTGATCATCGGCAATGCCTCCCAGATCGCCGGTGAGGTGGAGATAGACGACTGGGCGATACTGAGCGGCTCGGTGCTTGTCCATCAGTTTACGCTCATCGGTCGCCACACTATGACACAGGGAGGAAGTAGGGTCACGAAGGACATTCCCCCATATGCAATTGCGGCACGCGAGCCACTTGTCTTCTCTGGGGTCAATCTCATCGGTCTCCGCCGTCGGGGTTTTACCGAGGAGGAGATTGCACTTGTCAGCGATGCCTATCGTATACTCTACGCTCAGGGACTCAATGTGAGCGATGCCCTGGAGACAATTGAGAAAACGCTCGAGGACACCCCCGAGCGACGTCGCATAGTCGATTTTATACGCCGCTCCACGCGCGGTATTGTCAGGGGATAAGAGGTATGATCTATCGATTCGTCATCGTCTCTCCGGAGGCGCGCTCCTTTAGGAGAGACATCAGGATCGGGAGCGAGTCGACCTTTGGCGACCTTCGTAGTGCACTCTACGAGGACATAGGCTACTCTCCTCTGGAACCCTCGCTCATCCATCTCACCGACCACAGCTGGTCCCGCCGGATGACGATCTACGAGGTGGAGCCGCCCCACAGTCGCTCTGACGAGGATGTCTATCTCATGGAGAGCACCCGGCTCTCCGAGCTGCTCAGTAGCGAGAGGGAGCGACTGATGCTGACCTTTGACATCGAGAGATCCAGAGCCTTCTACATAGAGTTGCGGGAGATGACCTCCGGCAGTATCGCCGGGGTATTTGAGATCTCACGGTCAGAGGGCGAGCCACCCCTCCAGACACTGCCTGTCGAGGAGGAGAAGAAGGAGACTAAGCCAAAGAAGATCCCCGCAGAGGTTCCGAGCGGAGAGCAAAGTAAGACGAGGAAAAAGCTCAACGAAGAGGCCACACCGGATGAATACGGGAGCGAGGCCTTTGACAGCTCCGAGATTGACCCGGAGGGCTTTGGCACCTCGGATGAGTCGGGAGAGTTTGACAACGAGATCCCCACAGAGGACTTTACCCTTTGACCCACGCAGATAAGCGACTGATCATCCTGACAGGACCGACCGGTGTGGGCAAGTCCGCTTATGCGATGGAGCTGGCTCAGAGACTCTCCACGCCCATCATCTCTGCCGACTCCAGACAGATCTATAAGGGTATGAGCATAGGCACCGACGCACCATCCCGAGAGGATATGCGAGCGGTGCCGCACTATTTTGTGGCCACACGGGAGGTCACAAGTCCCTATAATGCATACGACTTTGCGTCAGATGCGTTAGAGCTGGTGGACGAGATCCATCTATCTCATGACACGGCGCTCATCGTGGGGGGATCGATGATGTACATACAGGCACTACTCTACGAGATGGATCCGATCCCCGAGCCTGACCCTGAGGTGAGGCGCTCCCTATGGGAGTGCTTCGAGACGGAGGGGATAGAGCCCATCAGGAGCAGGCTGGCCGAGGTAGACCCGCTCTATCTCGCTACGATCGACGGGAATAACCACAAGCGAATGATCCGCGCTCTCGAGGTGTGGCTGACCACTCATCGTCCATTCTCCTCCTGGCATACACACCGGTCACGAGCCTTTCCTTACGAGGTGGAGGTGTGGGGGATCTTCCGTCCCCGGGAGATCCTCTACGAGCGGATCAATAAGCGAGTGGACCAAATGCTTGAGCGGGGACTAGTGGACGAAGTTCGCCGACTGCTGCCGTACAGAGACTGCAATGCACTCAATACCATCGGATACAAGGAGGTGATCCAATATCTGGATGGGCAATGCTCGCTGGACGAAGCGATCCATAGGGTAAAGAAGAGTAGTCGGGTCTATGCGCGGAAGCAGATCACCTTCTTCGGGAAGATCCCCGGCATCAAGCCTATCCTACTCGAGTAAGCGCTTCGGGACCAACACCATAAGCCCCAAGGCCTACCTCCTCATCCCGGGACTCCGCAGGAGGTCTCGGCATCCTTCTGATTATCAGCACACAGCGACACTCTACCTCTATAGTCGGTATTAGTGGCATCTATTACCGGGTTTAGTGATCACTAAACCCGACTATAGTGATCACTCATACCGGTAACGATTAGGGTAAGAATAGAGGGATCCGAGTAGTCAGATCGCCCCGACGGTGGTATTGATCTGACTGCTTCTCCTAAGCGGCGGTTGAGAGAGATCGTAGTCGGGACTACTTGCCGATGCAGAAGTTGGCAAAGATGGAGTCGAGGAGATCCTCAGTGACCACGTCCCCGATCACCTCGCCCATCGCTGCCGTAGCCTCCCGCAGATCCTGAGCCAGCAGCACCGTGGGCTGATCACTCCTGAGTCCCTCAGCCACACGGGAGAGACCATCTGCGGCACGGCGAAGCGCCATCGCCTGACGGAGGTTGCTCACCACCACCTCCCCCTCTGCAACCACGAGGTTAGCAAAGTGACGGTGGAGGAGGTCGGTCACCTTCTTCGCCTCTCCGAGGACCCTGCCGGTGATCTCCACCACCTCCCGGACACCAAGCGATGTGAGGTGACTTGTCATCCGGGTGCGCTCCTCCAGCGTGGTCTCATCGGACTTATTGAGCAGCACCACCACCTCGGGGACTCCGTCTGTGAGCTTCCTCCACACCTCATCCACAGCGTCAGTCGTCTCCCGAGGGTCGACCATCCAGAGGATAAGCAGCGCTCTACCGACCTCACTCAGCGTGCGACTGATACCGAGACTCTCCACCGGATCCTCCGTCTCACGCAGTCCGGCAGTATCTATGAGGCGGAACTCCTGCCCGTCAATGAATAAGTGACCCTCTATGGTATCCCGCGTAGTACCCTCCACATCGGAGACAATAGCACGGTCTTCGCCAAGCAGGTTATTCAGCAGGGTAGACTTGCCGACGTTGGGACTGCCGACGATGGCGATCGGTATCCCACGCTTGACCGCTTCGCCCTTGCGATAGCTCTCTGAGAGGGAGAGTACCTCCGAGCGCAGTGCTTCGCAGCTCTGAAGAAGCTCCGGTCGGGAGACAAAGTTGACGTCCTCCTCCGAGAAGTCCAGCTCCAGCTCCAGCAGGGAAGCGATCCGGATCAGCCCGTCACGTAGCTCAGCGATGCGGGTGCCGAAGCGACCGGTCATCTGAGTGAGCGACATCCTGAGGGCAGACCTATTGGTCGCCATGATCACATCATTGACCGCCTCGGCACCTCCAAGTGTCAGCTTGCCGGCGAGCACTGCTCGGCGGGTAAATTCGCCCCGCTCCGCCACCCTCGCACCGACATCACAGAGCTGCTCGATCACCAGAGAGAGGATCAGCGGCGAGCCGTGCAGCGTCAGCTCCACCATCTCCTCCCCTGTATAGGAGTGCGGTGCGCGGTAGACCAGCGCCATCCCGTCATCGATCATCTCGCCCGATCGGTGGTCAACGAAGTGACCGTATACCATCCGATAGCCCTCCGTCCGGGAGAGCGGTGAGGACTTGCGCATAGGGACAAAGATCCTGTCCACTATTGAGAGAGCCGATGGACCGGAGATCTTGATCATCCCGACGGCGGAGACTCCGGCAGGTGTGGTGATGGCGCAGATGGTGTCGTATACAGGCATGGGTGTAGGGGTACAAAAAAACGCTGACTAAGGCTTACAAGCCCCGGTCAGCGTTTATAGTGATTTGCTTTAGGAATAAAGCGTGCGATGGGTCACATCGCCAGAGCTCTTACTTAGCAGCCTGATCCTCCTTCTTGGCGGCACGCTTACCATAACGATTGAGGAACTTGTCTACACGACCTGCCGTGTCGACGAGCTTAGCCTTACCGGTATAGAAGGGGTGCGAGCTGCTGGAGATCTCGACTTTGACCAGAGGATAGGTCACACCCTCCACGTCGATTGTCTCTTTCGTATCGACCGTAGAGCGAGTAATGAACATATCGCCATTAGACATATCCTTAAATACTACCTCACGATAGTTGTCCGGATGAATACCCTGTTTCATTGCTATATCGTCTTATGTAAATGTTATCGCACTAATATGACTTGCGACCGCAAATGTACTACTTTTTTCCTATTCCTCCATATCCCGGACAGGCTATTTACCCTCATTACCAATCGCAAACCGGGCTAATTCGCATTTTGATGTGCTGGGATGGGGAGGTCAGGGAAATAGGGTTTGTTGATGTGGGGCGTCAGGAGAAGTGGAGGGCGATGCGGTAGTGAAAGAAGTCGGTGTTCCTGGCTCCGTAGTTGACGCTGACGAAGCGCTGCAGATTTTGATTGAGAGCCTCCGCCTTGGCATTGCTCTCCCTGCGGTAGAAGTATCTCAGGATTGGGGTAGAGTTTGACTTGAGGAAGTTGACGATATCGCGTATCTCCTCCACCTCGCTCTCCATCCCTTCCTTGGTGATGAGCATAAGATCCGCCTCTCTTATCTCTGCTATTTCCATACGCTAAAACTACTGCCTGGTCCCTTATCTATTGTCGCCCCGACAAAGGTAATCTCTTTTCCCTCCCCATCCCAGCACATCAAAATGTGAATTAGCCGTATCGACTATCATGCGAAATCGAGGGGAGAAGTAAGGCTTTTACATATTCTTAGAAAAGGGGTAACTTTACCCTCCAAGAGAAAGACCATGAGCAAGCTGACGCAATACATCGAGCTTACACTGGGGGAGCAGAGCAAGTTTGCCCTCCCGGGGCTGGGGACATTCCGCATCGACCGTCTGCCGGCGCGCCTCGACCGGGCCAAGGGGCTGATCTACCCGCCAAGGAAGCAGGTTCGCTTCAATTCCGGCAATGCCGCCGATGACGGCATCCTCCGCCGACTTTACATCTCCGGCGAGGGAAGCCCCGAGGAGCAGGACCTTGTCGCCGGTGAGCGTCTTCGGGCCGATATTGCCGAGCTTTCTGAGAGGCTGGAGACCGGTGCCCCGGTCACCATCGGTCACCTCGGGATGCTGATACGCGATCCGTGGCAGAGCGGTAAGATCACCTTCCGCAGCGATGGCGGGGCGCAGGGATTTGACCTCCCGGCGGTGACGCTGATGATGCGCGACGGAGCAGTCCCGGAGGAGGAAGAAGAGATCCCCACAGAGGAGCCGCACACTCTAGCAGAGCCTGCCCCACCCGAGCCGATGCCTGCTCCGATAGAGCCGATACCGTCCACCGAGCCGGAGGAGCAACCACAGCACCACGGAGAGAGCAAGAGCAAGGCGGTACAGATCATCATCGGCTGTCTGATCGGACTCCTCGTCCTCGGCGGAGTGATCTTCCTGATCACCCGAAGCGGCAAGCCCACCTCTCACCCGCAGCCCGCCCCCACGGAGCAGACAACCAAAGCAGTGGAGCAGACGAAGCCGGTCGTTGAGACCCCGGAGGAGCCCGCCGCCCAGCCGGCTGAGCCGAAGCGAGAGACCTACGAGGGACTACCGATCTACCGACAGGGGGAGATCACCCCGCGGCACTACATCATCATCGCCAGTCTGATGACTGACAGGGAAATGGAGAATTACCTCAAGTCGCACAAGCTCCTCGAGACCTTCCCCGACGCCGGCATCCTGATGATGCGTAACGGCCAGCGACGGATCTTCTCCCACGCACTGGAGGACTCGGATCGCGCAGTGGAGCAGATGAGGGAGGTGCGGAAGGAGAGGGAGTACAGTCAGTCCTGGATCTATCTGGATAAATAAATACAGCGTATGAATAGACAAGTGATAGCGACGATCGCCGTGATACTGGGTCTCCTCGGAGCGCTCTACTACATCTACGAGATGGTGACGGGACCGGCACCCTGGCACGACCACATCTATAGGGTGGCACTCTTTGCCCTGATCTCCGTATTTAGCTATCCCAACGCCTGTTATGGCTCCCCCGGTGAGATCCACTCGCTCTACCTGCTCGACAGAGCGTGGCGCGAGGTGGCAGCCGGCTACATCGTCATCGGGGTGTTGCTCGTGGTGAGTCTTATCCTCCACTGCACCCAGTCACTCGACTACCTCCGGGATGAACTGGCGTCACTCCTTGTCCTCGCCGCCTTTGCCGGCAGCACCTACTACCGCTACCGCAAGCAGCGCAAGCGCCTCCGGTAACTCCGCTCTCCGATGTGAGGAGAGACCTCTCCTCTGTTTATTTTACGATACATTTGTAGGTGAATCATCGTACATATGTCGACTAAAATAAAACAACTGCAGAGACAATCGCAGGACACCCCTGTCCTCTTTGCTGCATGGATGGAGCAGCAAGGCATAACGCGATCAGAAATGGCGGACCTTGTAGGACGCGGTTGGCTCCGGCGGATAGCGTCCGGGGTCTACTGCTTTGACGGATACACACCCACCCTGACTGCCGTACTCTACTCATACCGCAAGCTTTTAGGGAAGAAGTATGTACTTGGAGCCTCTACAGCGCTGGAGTTGAGGGGTTTCTCTCATTTCGGACATATGGGTGAGGAGCCATTTTTTCTCTACGAGCCAGGTGGAGACCATATCCCCACCTGGCTCCAAACAGGGACTCTCTTAGGAGATCTTCGGTTCTTCAGCACCAACCTTTTTAACGGGAGCGATCTTGGCATCGAGCTCCTGGAGGTGGAGGGGTACGATGTGTATGTTTCTTCGCCGGAGAGGGCGATACTCGAGGCCTTATACCTGACACCCAGGCACCACTCTCTGATGGATATATACTACGTGGCAGAGATGCTGACCACACTGAGACCCAAGGTGCTGCAGCAGTTGCTGGAGTCGAGTCGCTCTGTCAAGGTGAATCGATTGCTCCTATACTTTGCAGACAAAGCCCGGCTGCCGTGGCTGAAGCAATTAGATCCCACTAAAATCCACCTGGGGAAGGGGACAAGAGCCTTGGCCACCCCGGGGGTCTACGTGGACAAGTACCAGATCACAGTCCCACAGGAGCTCTATGACTACGAGTGACTACCGGAGTAAAGTCGAACTCCTGATACGCATCATCCCGGCCATAACTGAGGAGGAAGATCTCGCCATACATGGTGGCACTGCGATTAATCTCTTTGTCAAGGATCTCCCTCGCTACTCAGTAGACATCGACCTCACCTATATCCCGTTACTGGATCGCAAAACGAGCATTGAGAATATCAATGCCTGTCTCGAAAGGATAGCAGACAGACTGAGGCAGTCAGTCAAAGGCATACAGACGGCTCTGAGGCCGGATATTTGTAAGCTCCTCTGTAGCTTCAGAGGAAGTCAGGTGAAGGTGGAGGTCAATCAGACAAAGCGGGGCATTGTCGCCGGACAACCGCAACTAATGCCTCTGTGCGACAAGGCACAAGGGGACTTCGGGATGTACTGCGAGGCAAGGGTGGTTCCCATCTCCCTACTGTATGGAGGCAAGATATCCGCTGCGCTATCTCGACAGCATCCGAGAGACCTTTTTGATGTTAGGTATATGGATTACTCCTTGTCGGAGGTGAAGGAGGGGATACTGTATTGTCTCCTTAGTAGCGACCGCCCCATTTCGGAGTCCCTGTCTCCCAATCTTATTGACCAGTCGAGGGTGATGGAGAGCCAGTTTGCCGGGATGACAAAGATTCCATTTACCTACCAAGACTACGAAGCTACGCGAGACGAATTGATCAGGGACATACAGTCTCTGTTTTCCGAGTCGGAGCGAGAGTTTCTTGTCTCATTTGCAAGCGGTAGTCCCAAGTGGTCTATGATACCCTACCCGAGCTTTGAGAGACATCCCTCTATCGAGTGGAAACTTCTGAACATCCGTAAGCTGAGAGACAACGATCCGGAAAGCTTCTCCAGGCAGATCAGCAAGCTGAGAGAACTATTGCACAACGATTAGCACAAAAAAAAGAGCCCCCCGCAAGTTTCGTACTTGCGGGGGGCTCTTGTAGAGGCTCCTAAGGTCAGAGGTGGCGTCCCTTACTAGAATCGTGCTCCGGTATCTCGCCAAAGAGCATACACCAGAGGTCATTCAGTGCCTCCTGCTCCGTGATGCCGGCAGCATCGCTCAGTTTCTCCACGAGGAGCTTCTCCTCAGGCTTCAGTTTGGAGAGGTCGTGGGTATTCGTTTTGACATACTCGCCGGTATTGGCAAAGACGATGAAGGGGATCCCCTTCAGATTAATATCCACCACATCTGTAGCTCGCTGCTTGGTCGTCATCCCGTAGAAGGGCGACGGACGACCACCCTCACCGCTAAACTTGCTGGACCTCGCATGGAGGAGTGTCAGCTGTAGCTCAAATCGGATCTCTGACACGGGGAACTCCATAAAGCCCTTCAGGCCGATCGGATTGGAGATCCCGGTATACTTTGCTCCGCTGTATAATGTCTTATCCCAAGGGTCGGTGTCGAAGTAGTAGTAATACATATAGTGGTAGACATCATCGTCATACTTCTTAGTCGGGTCACCAAACTTTGTGGGGCGAATGTTACGGGCGGTGAAGAAGAATTGGTGCCTCTTGTCCTCGCCATTGGTGGCAAATTGCCCCGTAATCTCCTTCCCTTCCTTATCGTACATCTTGATAAGGAGACCATACTGGCGAAGAGAGATACCTGCATCTCTACTGGCGTAGAAGGACTGGTCCGTCCAGTCCCTCTTGGCGGGATCGA
Source organism: uncultured Porphyromonas sp. (assembly GCF_934359325.1). GTDB lineage: Bacteria > Bacteroidota > Bacteroidia > Bacteroidales > Porphyromonadaceae > Porphyromonas_A. Next base: position 213 of record NZ_CAKRLH010000032.1, on the reverse strand, counting down.
TGATGGGACTCTTCGCTTCCTGCTTGCCACCATACACGATGAATCGGTCGACGCCCTTGGGCGAGACCTGCCATCCCTTGCTGGGGACCTCCTCCAGGATCATCACCTGCTCCCTAGTGAGGTACTTTACGCCCTTCTCCTGAGCCGTGGCGTGCACCTTATTGCCGTGGAAGTGGCAGTCGAAGAGGATCAGCTCGATCTTCTTTGGGTCGT